>NZ_CP184290.1:0-29435 GCF_048595705.1 Paenarthrobacter sp. TA1.8 | reverse complement strand
AGTTCCCCATGGTCCAAGACTGGCGCTGCCGACTCCCCCGCCGTCGTGGTCGGGTTCTTTTCAGCAGGGACGACACACATTGGGCGTGCGGGGCCGAGTTTCAGAGCGACGGCGCGTTATGCCGTGGGCAGCTTCTCAGGCGCTCAGGGGGCTACCGCTGGGCTTACGGGCGGCGATTACCACAATGGCTGACGGCGACAATCACCACTAGGTTGCGTGATCCCGCTTGATCCAATGCACGTCCAATACCGCAGCGAGGGCGAGGCGCAGAAATTTCCGGCAAACCCTTTGCATCTATTGCATCTATTAGATCGAATAGATAGAATAGATACATAAGATCCGGCAAGATCAAGCAAGGGGAAAGACAATGCAGGGAATCAGCGAGAAGGCCAGCAAGGCCATTGAAGCCGCCAGCTACAACCACGACCGCAAGTGGTGGGTCAGCACGGAAACCCCGGAGGCAGGCATCGAGCGTGGCGCCTTCGGTTACAACAACCTCCTGCTGAGCGGTGACTACGCACTCAAAGGCGGCACCGGACGCAGGCTGTTCTACGTGGACGTTGCCACCGGCAGGGCCTACGTGCCCGAGGTCCTCCACCAGTCCACCGCAGCTTAAGGGGCCAGGACAATGACCACCACAGTTTTCACCGTCAAGGACGAGAACGGGCGCGACTGCTCAAAGTGCATCGCCACCAAGCGAGCCATGGACAAGCGCGGGATCTCCTACGAGGCCAGGGAAATGACCGACGCGGAGCGTGAGGCATTCAAAGCAGCCGGCCACCTGTCCGCCCCCGTCGTCGTCACGGAGCAAGAGACCTGGGCGGGGTTCCGCCCGGACAAGATTCTGAGCCTCTAACCACTACTAGCTACCAACCAGAGAGGGCCACAATGGCAACGTACCCAGCAGGAACCACGCTAGACGAGATCACCCACTTCGACCGCTCCACCAAGGTTCACTTCCACTGCCCCACGCACCCGGAATACACGTTCCGTTCGAAAGATCCGTTCTGCTCCAGCATCTTCCCCGGAGATCCGGCAACGTCTGCGGCAGAGTTCCAGATGGTGAAGTTCTGCACCTGCCCGATAGCGGACCACGTAGTGACCACGGAGTACGCAGCGTAACGCAAGAAGCCCCGCGAAATCCGCGGGGTTTTTTGCTGCCTCTAGCACGGTCTCATATTGCATCTATTAGATCGAATAGATAGAATAGATACATAAGATCCGGCAAGATCAACCAAGAAAGAGAACATCATGGGAACTCGCGCAATCCTCGTAATCGACGACTCGACCACCGGCCCGAACACCTTCTATGCCCAGTACGCCAGCCCCGCCTACAAGGTGCCGTCACTTACTCGCTGGATTGTCGCCGCAGCGCGGCAGGGACTCCCCCTCTCAGCTGAGGGCTACGCGGCATTTGCCGCCACCGACGACGCCGACCACTTCAAGGAGCGCAGGGACGAGAACCTGACGCTGGGGACCGCTTGCCAGGAATGGGCAAACAGCGATCTGGAATACCTGTACTACGTCGCCCCGCTGGAAATTTCACCGGTGACCGTCGGACACTTCGCGCTGTACCGCAAGCCAATCGGAGCAATCAAGGTCACGGACTGGAAGCTAGAGGAAGCGGCCACATGGTTGCCCGACTCTCAGAGCGAGATGCACGACGCCTCCGCCCGCTACCTCACCGAAATGCGCGGATGCGTGAAGCCGGGAATGTACCGGGCTGAAGAGGTTCAAGCCTCCATTGCAACGCTGCTGGAATGGCACGCGGACCGCAAGAAGGAAGACGCGGAACGCAGCTAGAGCAAAGGACGAAGGCCCCGCCGCTGGCGGGGCCTTCGTCCTGAGCCGGCGCCTATTTCTTCCGGCCAAACTCTATTGCATCTATTAGATCGAATAGATAGAATAGATACATAAGATCCGGCAAGATCAACAAAGGAGCGACCGTCATGAGCGCAAGGTACAGCGAGCCGACCAGCAAGCAGGCAGAGGAAGCAAAGGCTTTGATCTTCCTCGCTGAAACCAAGAAGGCGCTGCGCGACCAGGAACACATTTGGGATCTCACGTTGGAGCTGGAAGTGCAGTACAGCCTTCACAACCAGCGGGTCTACACCGTGCACGCCGCCACGCGGGACGGTCAAACTGTCACCGGACCCGAGGGCCACCGCGTTCACCCGATCACCGGAACGCCGAGCAGCACGGCATGGTTTCTCAGCATCGAGGCGAAGGCCGCACGCAATCAGCTGGCGGACCACTGATGGAGTCCAGCACGGTAAACGGCATCGAGACGATCACTCTTAGCCAGCGCTGGGACCCGCAGGGGCAGGCGTACCGCGTGATCTGCCACCACTGCAAGACGGCGGAAGAGTTTCACCGGGAACCAGGGCAGGACTGCACGGACACTTTCAAGAGAAAGACCATGTGGCAGGTTGCCCACCGCAAGAGCCACGAGCCGGCCCCCGTCCGCATCGATTCCTACGGGACAATTCCGCTGTTCTAGGTCAGCTGGATCTTATGTATCTATTGCATCGAATAGATAGAATAGATCCATAAGATCCGGCAAGATCAACCAAGGAGCAGTAATGGAACTTCAGGGACAGGGCCAGCTTTTCGACTTCGCACCCGAGCCGCTGATTTACACGGCGAAAGGCGAGCACCCCACGCACTGCGTGAAGTGCAGGCAGAAACTCACCATGGCCTATGAAGGCGGCGGCGGCAAGGGATACCGCTGGGAGGCCTGCCAGAAGTGCAGCCAGGAACATGACCCGGAGTTCCGCCGCAAGCTGCGCGAGGCAATCAACGCCATACGCGGACCAGTGGCCGACTAGGCGCAGCGGCCCCGCCGCCGACAGCGGCGGGGCCTTCCTTCCCCTATTACCTCGAATAGCGGGAATAGATCGAATAGACACCAGCCGATCCGGCAAGACCACACCGTTAGGGAGAATCATGAGCGTTCGTCAGTTCAGGGAAGCAGCCAGCCGAGCAGCTGGACCGGCAGCAGTATGCAGTGACAGGGATCTGGCACACGCCGTATCCTGCGGAATGGCGGAGGTTTTGGACTGCAAGGCAGTCGAGGGATACCCGCGACTCGTTGAAGTCGTCTACGTCGAAGCGGCCAGCGCATTCCACCAGATCCGAGCGCTGCGAATCAGCAGGGGAGCAGCCCGGAGCATCCGAGCACTCTAATAAATCCATTGCCTCTATTGGAGGTAATGGAACGGGCCGATAAGATCACAGCAAGACCAACGGAGGACCATGAAAGCGCAAAGCGTCACTTTGACCAACCAAAAGGGCGGACCGGGCAAGACTACAACGACGTACCACGTTGCCCATTCAGCCCTTCGTGCTGGGAAGCGGGTACTTATCGTGGACGCCGACGAGAACGGCGACCTGACTTCAGTAGTCATGCAGGACCCGGAACAGACTTGGGACTTCGACCTGTCGGACGTACTAAGCAGCTTTCGACACCAAACACTGACGGCGCGGGAAGTAATCGTTCCTTCCGCTTGGGAAGGCGTGGACCTGCTCCCGTCCGGCCCCGGACTGGCCAACCTCAAAGCCGAGCTAGCAGCGGAAGCGCAGCCAGGGCGGGAACTCAGGTTGAGAAAAGCCCTCGCACCATTGCTGGATGACTACGATCTGATTCTCATTGACAGCCCCGGTGACGTAAACCAGATCACCGCCAACGTCCTAGCCGCCGTGGATCAGGCCCTTATCGTCGTTGAGGGAGGACTGTTCAACGCGGACGCGGCAGCAAAAGCACTGGCAAACATCGACGTAGTGCGCGAGCACTACAACCCGGCATTGACGGTTACCGGCCTCGTTGTGAACAGGCATCAGGCAACCAACCTTCACTCGCGTTCTCTCGAAGATCTCCAAGCCTTTGGACTTCCCATCTTTGGCCCCATTCACAACCTCGTGGCCATTAGGGAATCTTTGGAAGCTGCCCAGGGACTCCACACATGGAGCCGGGAAGCGGCCAAAATCGCGGAAGTCTACGACCAAATTTTTGAAGCTATCGAAGAAAGGCGGACAGCATGACCGGAAAAGCCAATGCACAGAGGCGCAGGCCAGCCATAACCAGCCCCTACGCACCTGCAACCACCAGTGAGCCGGTCGAGGTAAGCGAAGCCCAGGAACAGCCAGCAGTGGCCGCGCAGAGCGCACCCACTGCTGTCCCAGCGCAGGACGCAGCCCCCGGCGCGAAGCGGAAGGCCCCGCCCAAGCTTCAGTTCGACACGGACGAGCAGACAGCCGGACGAATCCGCGCAGCATGGCACTACACGCCCGTTGACGAAAAGGAACCGAGCTTCAAGCTGTTCCTTCAAAATGCTGTTCTTGCCGAGGTTCAGCGGCGGGAAGCCGCCTACAACAACGGCGAGCCCTACGCCCCGATGCACCAGAAACTCACCACCGGCCCGAGAGTAGGACTGTGAGCATGGACGAGGACGAGACACCCGCAGTCGTGCAGGAAGCAGACGACGCCTACGAAGCTATCCGTGCGATCAACCACCTAACAATTACCCAGATCCACGCCGCTCCAACCGTGTACAGCGTTCTTGGCAACCTCAAAGGACTGGGGCACATGCTGCCGCAGGCGTGCACACAGCTGGCCAGGTCCCTTGGCCGGTCCTTGGACAAGTACGACGTGTACGAGGACGACGGCGGGGACCCCGTTAAGAGCGTTGCCACTGCCACGGACCACCTGACCAGGGCCGCCGAGCTGGCCGCAGAGTTGGGCGCCGAACTGGAAAAAGCCCAGTCGGCAATCAGCCGGCAGGGCTACAAGACAAAGGCCCCCGAAGGCAACTAATACGGAACTTAGTGGTGATTGTCGCCGTCAGCCATTGTGGTAATCGCCGCCCGTAAGCCCAGCGGTAGCCCCCTGAGCGCCTGAGAAGCTGCCCACGGCATAACGCGCCGTCGCTCTGAAACTCGGCCCCGCACGCCCAATGTGTGTCGTCCCTGCTGAAAAGAACCCGACCACGACGGCGGGGGAGTCGGCAGCGCCAGTCTTGGACCATGGGGAACTTGCCTCAGAAGGGGTTTTCCCCATTGTGGGCCGGTGGAGACCGGAGGATTTATCTCGGGCGGTCCACACTGGGGGAAACCCTAATCGCTGATGTAGAGCCGCCGCGGAATAGCCGCTTCAACTACTTCCGGCGTAGTTTTCAGAGCCTTTGAAAGTGCGGGAATCCATTGCCGGCGCACCGGGCGGATTCCCCTTTCAACAGCGCCGTAATACGTGCTTGTGACGCCAATTGCATTGGCCACGTCCTTTTGCAGCAGACCCGCTGCCACTCGCAATTTGGCGAGGTCACTCACGCCCTCTTTGAAGCTCATGAGAGACATTGGGTCCACGCCGTAAATCCCGGCCAGCGCATGCAGCCGAGGAACGGTAGGCGAGGCCCTGCCATCCTCCCAGGCAATGACGGCAGTGCGCACAACACCCAACGCTTCAGCCGCTTGCGTGACCGTCAGTTTTGCATTTAGGCGTGCGCGTTTGAGGTCAGCAGCGCTGGTCTCAATCACAATTTTCGGCACCTCCCTAGATTACGGATGAAAATACTATTCAAAAGTGGATATTATCTTGACTATTGACTAATTCAATCATAGACTTGACAGGGAAAGAAGGGGGGATTCTTTTAATGAGTCTCAAAACATTTTTTCGTGACGCCATGCGCGGCGAGGGTCCGGGGCAGGGCGGACGCAAGAAGACCGCAACGTCTACTCCGTCAACAGAAAATCCGTTCGTCAAGCTGGCCGCACCGGCAGGTGAGCCGAAATCAGCTGCGCCGGCCTCGGCGCGTTTCGCCTCATGGGCGCACGAGCCGGAACCGGCAAGCCAGCGGGTTTGGTCGAAGGTTCTACGAGGAACGGTCATTGCCGTCCTCGTACTTTTTGTTTGGCTTGGCATTCGTGCCATGTTGTTCCCGGTCCCGCCAGCCCCGGCACCGGAGTTGCCGCTATCGGTCCAGTTCCCGACCTCGTTGGCGCAGGGGACGGCGGAACGGTTTGCCGTGTCGTACCTGACGTGGGACGAGTCGAATCCCAAGATCCGCAACCAGCAAATGGCTTTGGATCTCGTGGGCGGCAGCGAGTCCAACGCTCTCGGCTGGGACGGCAAGGGCAAGCAGAGCGCCAGCGATCCCTACATTGCACGAGTGGAGCCGGTGAGCGCTGAAGAAGCGCAGATCACCGTGTATCTGCGCGTGACGCCGTTTGTGAAGGACGGGACCAGTTGGAAGGCCCAGGACTCGGCATGGCAGGCGCTAGAGGTTCCCGTAGCAATCTCTGAGGGCCGCGCAGTCGTTACCGGACAGCCCGGATCCGTCGGAATGACGACCCCTAAGCCGGTACAGCCCAACCCCGCTCCGATTGACGACCCCGCTGTGACAAGCCAAACGCGCAGCTACATGACAGCGTTTCTCGGGGCTTACGGCAAGGAGTCGGACGTAAGCGCACTGACCGCCCCAGGTTCAAACGTCAGTGGACTTGGGGGAGTTCTCACCATTGACTCGTTGCGCTCCTGGACGGTTTACATGGGCAGCGGGGACAGCCGCAAGGCTGTTGCTTCCGTGCTCTGGAAAACCAAGTCGGGCGGCAACGTCGAGATGACCTACTCCATTGATTTGGTCAAAGTCGAAGGCGGCGGCTCAGACCGCTGGCAGGTTGCCACCATCACTGGCGGCAACAAGAGCATCCCCACTAACTAAGGAGAATCACCATGTTTCAGTTCACCGGAGACGTATTTACCAACTGGCTTTTGGCCATTCTCGGAAACGTGTTCCTGCTGATCCTCGTCTACCGTGCGGTTGGCCACTACGCCCGGAACGAGAAGGGCGAACTGCTCGGCCACGTTGCCCTTGGCGTCCTGGTCGCAGGTTTCGTCTACATGCCTACGCAGGTAGTCGGGATCTTCAAAGGAGCTTTTTCGCTCATCACGCAGGGCCACGTTTAGGGGAGGACCATGGCACGCCAAGGCATGACGCTCACGAAGCACATGGCGATTGAGCCCCGCCAGCACGACCTTTGGGGAATCGATCTCGGGGAAGGGCCAAAGCGGTTCGATATCGCTTTTGGCGCCGCTGTTTTCGTGGTCTGGGGAGCATTGATGATCCTGTGTTTCGGAGCGCCGCAGCCGGCGTCTCTGATGCTCTACATTCTGCCGCCCGGATTGCTTCTGAAATTCGGTACGACAGAGAACAAGGTGCAGGAGCGGCGGAAGAACATAACCCAGTGGATCATCCGCCTCCGGTTTGCCCTCGTTTCGCACCGCCCGATTGTCAATCTCGGGCGCAAGGAAGCAAGCACCGTTTCCTACCTGCCGGTGTCATACCGGTTCCAGACGCAGGCGCTAAAGCACTTGCTGTTCCCATGGCAGAAAGTTCCGGAATGGCACGACGTCGGAGACGCGACAGACCGGCGCGGCCTGCCGGTAGGAAGCCCCATTGTGCTTAGGCAGAAGGGCCGACTGTACGGAAACGACTACATGGGACAACTACTCACCAAGGCCCAGGCGAAAGCTGGCCGGAAAGGACGGCAAGAATGAAGATCACGATGGTAGACAAGGCGCTGCGCTTTTTCGGCCTCGACCCGGAGCGAAAGGAAGCCGCCCCGGATCTGCACGCAATCGCCCAGGGACTTCTTTTCACCGGTTCCAAGACTGAAGCTTGGTTCAGCTTGGGCACCACCAACACGGACATTGCGGACGCCGCCGAACTCGACCAAGAGTTGGACAGCATCATTGCCTCAGTCGGCAGCGTGCTGGCAGGCAAGGATTGCCACCTGAAAATCGTGTGGGGGCAGATCACCAGCGACGAGTACCTAGAGGACTCGGACAAGCTCTACACGAGCGGCAATTGGCAGGAATGGGCCGAGCTTTGGGCCGAAACCATCGAAGGTCTTGGACTCCTTCAGCGGTACCTGATGCTTGGCGTGAAGATCAGCGACCGGTCCCATGCGCAGACCAATGCCAAGACTTCACGTTCAGATGCCCTTGGACTGGACTCACGGCGGGTAAGCCGTCAGGAACTCCTTTACTCCCTTCGCAAAGCCCAGGAAATCGGCCGACCGCTGCGCAATACCAAGTGGCGTGCGCAGCTGGCATCCCCGGAACTCATTGCATGGATGACAGCAAGGGAAATGCGCCGTGAGAACGTCGCCGCGCCCGTTGACGGTGTTGTGGAAGGGGACAGGCTGGCAAGGCTCACACAGGGCCGTATCGTGCCGTACACGGACCATCTGCGAGCCTACGCAGCGGACGGAAGCGTTGCTTCCTACGTCTCGGTCATGACGCTTTCGGAGATGCCTGAAGAGATCCAGGTTCCGGGAGAGCAGGAGTGGTTGCGCGGACTGGGAACGATCAGCCGGAACAACGCCGGCCATATCGTTCCGGTCGTCGCTGATGCCTCGGTGCGCTTCCGCATTCTGACGAAGACGGAAGCCGCAAAGCTCGTTGACGACACCCGCAAAGTGGCCAAGGAACAGCGCGCCAGCGCCGGGGCACACTCAGCCGGCGAAACGTCGGAATCCATTGAATTTACCGAAGCCGTCATGAGCGATCTCGGGAAGAGGATGGACCGGGAATCCATGATTCTCGTGAAATCACACCCGCGGATTATCGTCTCGGGCGCGAGCTACGAAGACGTGATGAAGAACGCCGCCGCCGTCACGGACTACTACACCGGTATTGGCATCAAGGCAGTGATCGGCCAGGACGACCAGCGCGACCTCTGGTTGGAGACGCTGCCCGGAGATCTCGTGAGAGTTTCAGACTTGGGCCACGTCCAGGACGGCGCGGGATTCTTTGGTTCGTTCTTCTGGGGCGGATCGAAAGTTGGAGCCAAGCGGGGACCGGTCATTGGTGTGCAGACAGGCACCACCAGCGGACTGGTCAGGTTTGGAGCCGCCGACGCCGCAGCACGCGGGGACGCAACCACCACGTTCTACGGTGGACGTTCCGGGCGCGGAAAGTCCACCGCCATGCTGATGGATCTTATTGAGACTGTTTTCTCTGGCGGCTGGGCCGCGCTGCTGGACGTAAAGGGCGATCTGACCGGCGCAGCGCGAGTGGCCGAAGAATTCAACCTGCCGCACGGCGTCATCGAGATCACGCCGAAATACGCAGGCTGTGCAGACCCGTTTGCCGTCCTCGCGCCAAACCAAGATCCGCCGCTTGCCGTCACCCGTCAGCTGACGCTCTTGGCACCGAAACGGTTCCTGCACATCGCGGAAACCGTGATTCTTGGCGCTGCACGCAAGGAATTTGACGAAGCAGAAGGCCGGGGCGAAACACCCTCAACGTGGAACACCATTCAGCTGCTCCGGGAAGATGACAGGGAGGACGTGAGGGAGCTTGGGGACGCGCTGGAAGACCTTGCACGTACTGACCTTGGCTCAGTCATTGCAGGGCGTCCGACAGGGCTTAGCGCACTCAGCCGAAAGCCAGGACTGTGGATTGCCCAGTTCCCCAACCTTGTACTGCCCGACGGCACCAAGCCGGTAGAAGACCTGGATGCTTCAGAGCGTTTGGCGCTGGCCGTCATGCGTGCCTTCCTTCAGTACGTTTTGAGCGTTTCCAGCAGCAAAGAACTGCGCTCCATGAAGAAGTCGATTGGTGTACCCGAGGTACACCGGTTGCTGAGGATGCCTGACGGCGCGGACTTCCTTGTTGTCTGTGCACGCATGGGCCGAGCCTTCGGTACTCACCTGCTTTTGGACAGTCAGGACGTAACCGGTGTTGCCGCCCATGAGGGTCTGGTGGAGCAGCTGACAGCAGTGTTCATCTACCAGCTGACTTCACGGCGGCAGCAGGACGCAGCCGCCGAACTGATCCAGCGCCAGCCCAGCCAGGAACTCCGCGAACTGATCTACTCGATTGGCATTGACTACAGCGGCCAGGACGACGACACCGACATAACCGAAGAACAGTTTTTCGGCGGCATCGAACAGGCAGAGAAGGACCGGGAAGAAATCGTCATTCGCCACGGCCACTGCATCTATTTCGATTGGCAGTCCCGCGCAGCGACGATTCAACGCATGTTCCCGAGTGACTACGTTGGCCAACTCCTGAGCACAGCCCCGGATGCCGAGATCCAGCACGAACGCAGGGAACACGAGAGCGAGGACGCAGCATGAGGAAGCACCTAGCGACAGTCGTTGGTATCACCGCCGCTGTAATTGCATTGAGCAGCTGCGCATCCGGCGAATCCAAGGAAGACAAGGCAAAGGCCCTTGCCCTGGACTTCGCCAATTCGCGGGAAGCCCACGACGGCAAGTATTGCGACTTGCTGGACGGGCGCAGCGAAAACCAGATTGCCGAGTGCAAGAAGGACGAGGCCGACCTTAAGAAGAAGGCCGAGGCCAACCCGCAGCCGGCCATGAACCCGAAGGTCACTCAAACCCTTGGCAGGGAAGACAAGTTCGGTGTCGCGGTGGAAGTCACCCAGGCCGGAAGCCAGCAGTTCTTAGCCGTTGAAGCCGTGCCCAACGGGGACGCCTTCAAGATCGGCCAGTGGAACTACGCGGACAAGGCCGACTACGGCACGGATCAGGTCATAACGAAAACGTTGGGATGGTGAGCATGCAGAGCCTTAAGCACCGACTGGCAGCGCGGAAGCGCCCCAGCTCCGGGACAACGGAACGCCGACCCTTCCGGATTACTCGCCGGATGGTGAAGACCTTCCTGATTGCCTTTACGCTCTTCATGTTTGCCGGCACCGGCATTGCCTCAGCAGTGGACGGCAAGCCCAGCGACACCGCAGGCTTCGGAGCGATCCTGAACCTTCCGGACCTGACCGGGGGAGGGGCAAAGACCCTCTTTGAGTCCATTGCCCCCGGCGCCTATTTCCTTGACACCGAGCTTGATTACACCAACCCGGTCGAGAACTTCATGGCAGGTATCAACGACCTGATTATGAGCCTGCTGGCAATCATCGCCTACGCAGCGATTGGCCTTACTTACTGGCTGTTTTCGCTGACTTCGGTAGATTCACTGTCCAACACGGCCTCGCAGATGATCGGCGTAACCGGTACTGCACTCATGACGTGGCTGGCCCCGTCAGCACTGGCCTTCGGTGCTGTGGTTGCCTACGCACAGAACAAGAAAGACGGAACCAGCTTCTCCCAAATGTCGTGGATGGTTCTGGCCGGTTTTCTCGGCATCAGTTTCGTTGTGGCACCCAACATGTGGGTTCAGGGAGTCGATCAGGTACGCACGGGCGGTGCAGACGTAATTATCAGCACCACCGCCACAGGGATTCAGCTGAACCGGAAAGAGCCCTTCCAATGGGACGAAGTACAGTTCACCGGAACGGACCGCAACAACCTTCTGCGCAAGGCCGGGGACTCGGTTTGGCGCACTCTGGTTGTGACGCCCTGGTGCATTGCCGAATACGGAAGCATGGAAGCCTGCAAAGCCTACGCGAAGCCCATGCTGGCCAAGGGAATGGACCGTGAGGCACGTAAGGACTACATCAAGAACACCATCTATTCGGCGCAGGGCGAGGGCAGCAAGGAAGCCCCCGTTTCTCAGTGGGTCAAGGGCCAGCAGTGGTACCAGCGTCTTCCCATCGTCCTGCTCGCGCTTGTCAATGCCCTGGTCTTCTGTGGCCTTATGGTCACGCTGGGACTGGCTGCGCTGGCCGCAGTGATCTCGGCATACTTCCTGCTGATCGTCGGCGCGTACTTTGCGCTCACATGGGTCATTCCCGGAAAATTCCGGCAGGCAGGACTTGGCTGGTTCAACGCACTGCTTGGGACCGTCATAGCGTCCCTTATGGCCACCATGGTTTTCGGTGCCGTGCTGGTGCTGGAAACGGCTGTTTTCTCCGGTATCGCATCCTTTGGCTGGGGGCCGACAATCATTCTCAGTCTCGTGGTGATGATCGTGGCTTTCGGATTCCGCCGAACCCTGCTGAACATCATGTCGGTTGCAGATCCGCGTAACGGCGGCATGGGGGCCTTGGGTTATCTGGCCATGCGGGGAGTCTCCAAAATGCTTGCAGGCGGCGCTGGCCGCAAGGCAGCGAGCGTCAAGCCACGGCCCACTCTTCAGAGCAAACCGCAGATGGGCGGAGGCATCCAGGATCTTGGCGAACGCAGCAAGGCAGCACGTCCCGCACGCCAGTTCCGCCAGTTCGGGCAGCTGAACAGCGGCCCGGCCCCAACAGCCAGGTTCGCCCTGCCTGAAGGCGGAGCGCCGGCCCCGCGTCCCATGGGCGCACTACCGGCAGGCCGAGCAACACCGGCAGGCGCAAGGAATCGCGGACCTCGCGTGGAGAACGCGAAATTCGAAATGCCCAAGGGCAGCAGCGGGGCCTACCCGATGCCGCACACGGAACCCGGACGGCGGACGGAGAGAATCAGGCCCCGCGCAGCCGAACGGACGCAAGCGCAGCGGCCCACGCCACAGCGACCGGCAAGAGTCCGCACGGACCTTCCTGCAGGACCGCCCACGCGCAGCAGCACAGCGAGGGCGGCGCAGCAGAGCCAGCCGACCAAGGCACCGCAGTTCAAGAGCTACAAGAACAGTCAGACCATCAAGGGGGAGGTAGTCAATGACAAGCCAGGACGACCGCGACCGCAACGCCGATAAGGATCTTTGGAAGGATCTGCTTAACCCGCGCTACAGCGTTCCCGAGGACGTAACGACCGGACTTAAGGGCAGGGCAAAGCGGCAGGCAGCGCGTTCCTTCAAGAAGGAATCCCGCATGGAAGGCGTCCAGGCCCGTACCGCGTGGATGAAGGAGAACGCGAACGGCGAAGAAACTGATCCCCGCGCCGTCCTCGTGGTGCTGGGAATCCTCGTGGCCCTAATCGCGGCTGGTTTCTTCTTCGGCCCCCGTCTTTTCGGCGGCGGCAGCAACGGAACCGCTGCACCAGCTGCCACAGACACAGTGACGGCCACGGCGACGCCCACGGCCACAGCAAGCCCCACAACGATCTACTTTGACGGCAACGGCCCGCAGGCCCCGGCACAGCCGACGTTCACGCAGAAGAGCCTTCAGCCGGTAGACATTGCCGCGCCTACCAATCCCGCCGTGGACACCGCGAATGCAGAGAGCGTGGCCACCAGCTGGGCCAAGGCGTATCACTCACGAGCCAACGACACGGACGACGCTTGGAAGGGCTTTATCGCCCCGTACACCGTGCCGGATCTCATGGAGGTTCTGACGAACACCGGTTTCAGTGAGGAACCGCTGAAGGGCAAGGAGCCGACGCAGGTACCCGCCGTGAAGGTCAGCCCCGCCGAGCAGGGAACCGCCGTTGATACGCCGGTCAGGTGGTCGCGCACTTTGGAAGTCGAAGTGCAGTCAAAGGACGGTTCCAGTGTTCTCGTGGACTACGCCGTTGCCCTCTACAAAGGGGAGAACGGCTGGAACGTCACCGATGCCGTACAGAAGGCATGGACGATTAAGTGACTGACAGCCGCGAACTGGGGACCGCTGTTGCTGTCAATGTCGCCCGAAAGGGACTCGCCCTCAAAGCTGGCATAGTCATTGCCGTTCTCTTCCTGGTCTACCTGCTGGTTTCGGGACCGGTGCTGATGATCGCCTCAACGAAATCCAATCCAGCCCTTGCCGCTTGTGGTCCGACAGGCACCACCGGAGGCGCACCGGTAGCGTCAGCCAAGGACCGGGCCGAGCAGGTCAAGAACGCGAAGCTGATTGACGCAGCTGTGCAGAAGGCGGGCTTTTCCGGCAAAGCGTCCCGCATTGCCATCATCACCGCCTACGGAGAATCCACGCTTTTCAATCTGGATTACGGCGATCAGATCAACGGAGTCCGGAACCCGGACGGTTCCCTTGCAACGTCCTTCGGACTGTTCCAGCAGCAGACTTCCCAAGGTTGGGGCACCAAGGAACAAGTCATGAATCCCGAGCATGCAACGCTTAGTTTCCTGCTTGGCCCCAAGCACGACGGGAAATCCGGACTGGCCGCAGTGGGCGGCTGGGAGGATTCCAGCTACATAAGCTCAGTGATCCACACCGTGCAGCGCAACGCGGATAAGGACCACTACACGAAGTTTGTTGGACCCGCTGACAGCATCATCAAGGATGCCGGCATTGACGTTTCCCGCCCCGCGAAGGGCGGCGGAGACGTTACCGTCGTCAACGCAGTGAACAAGGCAGACCTCACCGCGTGCGGAGGCCAGCCGGGAAAGATTGGCGAAACAGCCGACGACTACCCGTTCAAGGACGTAACACCCGGCCCAGGCATTTACGTGGCGGACCCGCTGGGCTACTACTACGGCGAATGCACGTCCTTTGCAGCATGGCGGCTGAACCGCGACGCAGCTGCAACCAGCGCACCGTACAGGTACACCTCAGCCGAGGGCTTCCTCTTCGGCAATGCCAAAGAGTGGAAAGAGGGCTGGTTGTCCCGAGGCTGGAAAGTCTCGAAGACACCCGTTCCGGGCTCAATCGCATGGTGGGGCGCCTACGGCGGCGGAACCGCCCAGGAACCGCAGTTCGGAGTCGGAACCAACGGCCACGTGGCCTATGTCCAGTCAGTGACCACAGACGGCAAAGCCGTCATCGAGGAATACAACAACGAGTATTACGCCCCGCCAGGGCACCGCTATTCAGTGCGACCGGAACCAGTGGACGCCTCGCAGATCAACGCGTTTCTACTACCACCAAGCAAGTAAATTAACTCTATTGCCTCTATTGGATCTATTAGATACAATAGAGGAACAAGACTACGAAAAGGGGAACACGTGGCCACCACAGCAGCATCCGCCACCATTCGCGAGGACGGCACGGCGGAAGTCGAATATGCAGGATCTACCGTGGATCTCAGCGCGGGAGACGTTACCGACGCACGGCACAAGGTGCTGAGTTTTGCGCGGGAGAAGGCAGCGGACACGGCAGAGAATCTGCACATCACGATTGCCGATCCGACAGGGGAGTGGGCGCTGCGCGTGCTTCCCAGCGGCGATGTTGAAGAAGTGCCGACGCCGGTCGAGGAACCCGCCCGGGCGCTTCCTGAAAAGAAGGAAGCAGCCCAGCCGGCCCCCGCGCCGAAAGTCGAGCCAGCCGCAGCGACCAGCGCACCGGAGCCGATCACGGCCAGCGAACCGGTGCAGGAAGCAGCGCCGCCAGTGACACGGCGGGATCTTCGCGGCCGCGCCGCAGAAGCTTTCAGTGAAACAAAGAAGGAGAGCCCTACCGGTCCCGCGGAACTGGGCTGGCAGGGCGCAGTGAACAGGGCATCCGGTGGAGCCTTGAAGCTTGCCCCAGGACCCGCAGAGACTCGCATCCGGCAGTCTCGCCGGTCGATCCAGCGGGGCCTCAACGAACACAAGACGGTTGCTTTCATCAACCTCAAAGGCGGCGTTGGGAAGACCAGCAGCACCTATCTGACCGGCGCCACTTATGGGCGGGTCCGGGGCGGTTCCGTGCTGGCATGGGACGACAACGAAAACAAGGGCACGCTTGGGGATCGAAGCATGCAGGCCAACCACGACCACACCGCCATTGATCTGCTGGAACAGATCGCAACGTTCGACCAGCACTCGCACAGCGAGGATCTGGTGAACTTTGTCAGGCCCCAGGGAGAAAATCACTTCGACGTGCTGGCCTCGCAGAACAAGGGCAGCAGCAAGAGCGCCATAGACGGCGAAGGCTTCACGAAGCTGCACGCCACGCTGCGCAGGTTCTACCGGCTGATTCTGGTGGACACCGGAAACGCGAGCAACGCCGATACATGGCAGGGAGCAGTAGCCGCCGCCGACGTTCTCGTGATCTGCACGCTGAATAAGGAGGACGCAGCCAAGACGGCAGCTGCCACCATCGACACCTTGGAAGAGCAGGGATACGGCGACAAGGTAGCCAACGCCGTCGTTGTGATCTCGGAGCCGCAGACCCCCAACCCGGAGCGCAAAGAGCGCATCAAAGCGCTCTTCGGGGAACTCGTCAGGGAGGTTGTCGAAGTGCCGTTCGATAAGCACCTGGACGAAGGCGAAGAGATCGAATGGCACAACCTGTCACCGCAAACGCAAGAAGCTTTTCTTCACGTCACAGCCGCCATTACTGACGGCCTCTAGGAAGGAGATCCACCATGGCAGTAGCAACGGTATGGGGTGTTGACCACTCGTGCGGACACTCAAAGGAAGTCGATCTGTCCAAGAAACCGGCAGGCAAGCGTGCCGGCCTTGCCGTTTGGCTGAAGAGCCAGCCGTGCCTTGATTGCGTACGGAAGTCGGAGAAGAAGGAGCTTTCGGCAGAGGTAAAGGCCGAACGAGAGGCAGAGCAGGCCGAGGCCGAGCAGTTCGCGGAAGCCCTGGAACTGCCCGACTTCACCGGCTCAGAGAAGCAGCGACAGAAGCTCATTCCATGGGCATTCACTTCCCGCCACCGCCTGCTGAAGGCAGGTTACGAAGCCCTGGTGGAAGAGGGCGATTGGGATGAAGAAGACTTTGAAACAAAGGTTCTTGTTCCTGCCCGTCGCATCGACTCTCCCGGCTGGTGGGTGGATAACAAGGACGCGGACCCCGCCGACCTTGAAGAGCTTGTATCAACCGCCCTTGAAGACGAAGACGCTGTTCTCAGCGAAAACCCGAACTAGGTTGGCTGTGACAGATTTGGATGGCCCCGGTAGGACGGATATATCTGGCCCCACTTCATGACTCGCCGGGCACCTTGTGACGGTTATTTGTGGCCCCACCTTCAACGTTGGATTCATCAGTGGACGGACGCGGCATTGGCACAACTGCAAAACCAACGAAAACTCTCTCGAACGTTGCGCTCCGCCCCGACGCGCTACCGCTTCGCTCTCGCGCTGCCGTGACGTGCTCTCGTTCTCACGCCGACGCAACGCACACACTCGCAACGTTTCACACACTCGGCTGCATCGCGTCGCGGCGACCCGTGTTGCTATTCGCTAGTATGTGCATTCGAACTCGTACCGATGACCACCCGGTCCAACGCTCGTCATCGTGAACATTTCAGGGTTCTTGCGCTCAGGATTGCGGAATGGAACGGATGGCGTCGCTCCAGTTGAACTATCGAAATCCCATGCGTCAACTACTCGGCCGTTGACGACGGTCGCTCCCGGCCCCGGAATCGCACCATTTTGTGCACTGCAACCGTAATCACCGTCCTTCAGTGGAACGCCAGGCTGGCCTGCCGCGAACCAACCGAACACGCACGTGCCAATGATCCCCGCGAGAATGAACCAATTGGTGGAGTTCAGGTGCCACGGGAGTTTGACACTCGTGGATTGGGACACAGTCGTACACCCTTCGTCGTGCTCGATGCCTGCGAAACCCGAAGGGCGCAAGATTTCCTCAGGTGAGTATGCTACAGCCATGACGAACTCGGCTAACTCGAAGTCAACGCCGCGAAAGACAGCGTGGAACACGTACTATCCGTGGGCGCTGGCCCTGTACCTTATCGTGAGCGTCTCCTTGCTCATCCTCATCGTTGTGAGTTGGCTCCCCGCGCCCGAGCTTTCTGGCGTTCCTGCCTCACCCCCGCTCATTCCCGGCCTTCTCGGGCTGTTTTTCTTCTTCATGGCCGGTCGGCAGATCTATCTGCGCGGCGAGTCGCAACGCTGACCAGTACGCATCGCGGCTGCAAATTTGCGCGTAGGACGACGTGGATGACAGTCTGAGCGATCTTCACGCCTCGTACGTGTGATCCGTCGTCCTCGATACCGCTCGTCTTAGAACGTCAGCCAACGTCGCACGCAATCGTGCTCGCCCTGCTGTGATCGTGCTTGCGTCCAAGCCCTCGAACGCCTTTATTGTCATTGTGTTCTTGCGTTTCTTGAATGAGATGGCTGGCAAGATGCGGACATCAGGTCACGGGTCAGGCTGACCAGCTAGGGGGAGCGGTACGCTACGGGAAACGCCATCGTGAGGAGCACCATGTCGAACATCGAGGAGCTGCGGGCCTGGGCCGAGGGGAACTACGCGCTGGAGGCCGCCACTGAGTTGCTGATCCGCGGGTACCGCGGACGCTACGCGCAGTCTGGGAACACCTGGATCAAGAACCGGAATGGGCGCACCTGGATCGACTTCAAAGACATGGCGAGCTCGATGGCATCCTCGCTTGGAGGCGAGAAACGGTTCCTGCTCCTGGTCGCCTCGATCGGGACGGACGCACCTGTGGTCTTGGGCGACTTGGTGTCAGGACTCAACAGAGAACTTCTCGACCTGGTGCTGGCGGCTATCGCCCACGCCGGCGGCAGTCATGGCCAGTCCACCGAACTCGGCAGCCTGTATCCGTGGCCGGAGGAGCTGTACAGCCTCTAGCTCAGCAGGTCGGCGGCTACGCCACTTTCCAGAGACATCTCAGTCTCTCGTCAGGGTCGTCGCTCGGCGGGATCCAATACCGCATGCCTATGACGCAAGTATGGGTTCATGAAGAAGAGGGCTGGCTGCTTGTCGCCGGACATGCAGGTCCGCTTCTCTAACCAACACGTGTCGGGGATCCGCTACCTGCATCTCCTATGGCTCAGTGACTCCGCTGGTTCGTCCAGGAACAGAGCTTGAGGACTTTTGGTGGGGCCAGACATAACCGTCCTGCCGGGGCCAAAAAGGATTGACATAGTCACTAGGTCCTGGGGGACACCATGAACGTAGAAGTGACCGCATTTTTCGTCTTGTTGGCAGCTGGCGTTGCCGCCTACCTGTGGAGCCAGAGAAACAGCCGAAGGCTAGTAGAGAAGGTACGCGAGGCAACGAATGAAGAACTTGCAGAGTGGCCGTTGCCCGAACTGAGGCGCACACGCAGCCTGTTGGAGCCGCTGGCCGCAGCGCGAGGCACTGAAGAGCAGAAGATCCGTTACGGGTACCAGCTGGGCCGCGTTCAGGAGCTCATTCGGCAGAAGGAAGAGATCAGAGTGCAGCAGCTCACCGCTGAAGTCGTGGCCGACGAGGAAAAGCGACAGGGCAACCGGAAATGACTGTATGGATTCTCAGCCATGACGAAGACCTTATTGCCGCCGCCGATGTCCGCCGCATAACAGCCGGCCCCGAGCTGGGCGGGGAAGTCAGCGTGCGCACGTCCGACGCCACCACCATCCCGGTAGCACGGCTGAACCGTAGCGGTTCGGCGCAGGAGCAGCACTGGGACGAGGCCAAGAAGATAGCCAGGAAGCTTGCTGCCGCAATTGATCTAGCCCGGCACCAGTCCGAAGGGAACGGTGGAGGAATGATTATTTCCTTCAACCACGAACTTCAGGCGTGGGGCATGAAGCGCGAGAGCGCGGTATAGGTTGGCGAGCATGGAAGCAACGTCGGAGCTGCCGGATCACCGGACATACACAGCCATGACCCAGGAGGGCGAAGCAGCTGTAGGCCGCATAGCCATATGGGCCGCATATGTAGAACAGCACCTTGTGGACCTGTGCGCAGAACTGATCAACGGAAGCAACTTGGTGGTGGGACACACCGTGACTGCCAACATGAGCGCTTCCGCCATGATCGAGCTTGCGAAGAAACTCCTGGCCGAATCCGATACGACCAGCGCCGAAAATAAGGCCATTACCGTGGCCGCGCTCACCGAAGCCAAAGCCGCCTTAGGGCAACGCAACAAGATCCTGCACGCCACCGTAGGGAGTTCATTGGTAGAGGGCAATACCGCGTTCTACAACAGTCGCCGAAAGAAGGTGCCGGGAACCGCTGGAAAACTGCACCAGCTAGAGGTCGCTCTCCACAGTCCCGCAGAACTTGATGCAATCGGAGCACGTCTATACAAGGCGATGGACGACCTTTGGGAATGCTATTTGTCCGTCAGTTTCGAGCGAGGCAAATAGCCTCAGAAGAGGCTAGCTTGTCATAATATACGATATCGGTAGTTGACTATCACTTATTGGAAGGGGCCAGCAGTGCTAAACCTGATCCTCGGGTACCTGTTTGGCCTGATAGACGGAACCAAGAGAACCCGCCCCGCACGCAGCGGAGCGGGTTCTCCCTTTGTCACGTTCCTTATCGTCGTGTGCCTGCTGTCCACGCTGTATAGCGGCATCACAGGGGCCTACATGTCGGCTCTCACGACAGCCGCCGTGGCCGGGGCAACCCTGGCATTTCGCCGCCGCAGGCAGCGCCAGCGGAGATAGTCAAGATATTGTTCGACACGCCCCGCGAAAAGCAACTTTAAATTAAAGCGCTACGGCAGGATGAAGCTATGGCACTCGCAAAGATAGTCTCAGGGCGTCCCACAGGGAACGCAGCCTCAGATGACCGCGATAACACCGTAGCCGTGAAACTCAACGACGATGACACCGCGATTCTTCGCCAGATTGCAGCCGAATACGGCTTTGCCGCGAAGCCAGGACGGTATCTGTCCGACGTCGTGAGCGATTGGCTCCGCACGCCCGGACTTCTCCAAAGCATCCGTGAAGCGAATGGACAACAACAACTAATGACCGGTTAAGCAACGAAGCGGTTGGCTCTCAGAGAGAGCCAACCGCTTCCTAATCCTTGGCTCTAAACCTGCATCCGGCAAGATCACCGGTTCAGAGCTTCCGCTAGACCGTTCCCGCGAGGGAGCGGCCCTTGTTGCGCCCTTGGGGGGCTTGATGCCAACTGTACCAACCTCTGCCGCGTGCAGAGAAGATAGACACCCGCAGTTTCCAGATCCGGTGCGTGCCGCCGTCGATAGGAAGCTGTTCGCTGGCCCGTATTTCCTGCTGGACGCAGATAACCGGAAGCTGGCCAATGTTGAATCGATGGAAGCAGCGCACGCCGCTGTCAGCGACGGTAAGGCAGCTTCCTACGTGGCCCATGTCCGTCCGGGAACCGCCGCCGTGGATCTCGATTTGGAGGCCGAAGAGGACGCTGAAGCAGTCCTTCACCACCTGGTGCTTTGGTGCGAAGACCGCAGCGTTTGGACGCACGCGGAACCTTCCGGGGGCGGTTCTGGGCGCTGGCATTTCCTCGCACTCGTGGGGGAAAATCTCGCAGATCCGTTCCGCTCGTTCGTTCGTTCACTGCGCGAATGGCACGGCCATTCAGCCAAGGAAATGGACCTCAGAGAAGCCATACGACCGCTGACGGCGCCACACAGGAAGAGTCCTGAAGTCAGCCGGCCCCCGCTGCCGCGAACGGCGCTCAGCGGCCTTCCCCAGGGCAGCGTTTCACGTTCCGCTGTAACGGTGGAACGAGTCCTTTTGACGGATTCCCGGACGGCAATATTGAACCGTGCCGAACGCCTGACTACGCAGCAATTGGCAGCGTTCAGAATGGTCCCGTTTCATGGGGACAGGTCTTATACCGAATTTCAGATAACACGCAAGCTGAAGGAAATGGGAGCGTCGTTTTCTGCTGTTTGGAATGCGCTCACCGATTCTATGGATCGGCCCGAGCTAGGCCACGCGCAGCAGCGTGGACTTGCTTGGTTCTTACGATACTTCTGGGACAAGATTGATGCGCCCAAAAAGCCGCGTGATAGCTATTCCAAGGAATGCATTTGGAACCCGGTTATCTTGGGCACTTCAAAAGCTGTCCGGAGGAATTGTGCGCACCTTGGAAAGAGGCAGCGAAACACCGCTGAGCACGTCGCCGTGGTGGTTGCCTACCACCTGTCCAGGAAGGGCTTGAAGGCTGTTCCGTCGTCGCTTAGATCGCTCCGGGAGGACACTGGCCTTGACCTGAAAACGATCCAGAAGGCGCTGGATCTGTTGTGCCGGAACAACGTTCTGGTGAAGACGGAGGCCTACCGATATGGCGGTGGCCACGAGGTAGTCAGCGACGTTTACGCGCTGCACGAGGACGTTACGGAAGAGGCCGGGGCACTAACTACTACACCACTGCTTTTCACCCCCTCCGACCCGCTCTGGCTGGGACTACCCACCGGCTCCATCAACACCGTCCTCACCCTGATGCACACCCGCACCGGAACCCTGCCGGCCTCCGAACTCACCCCCAGCGAGTCCCCCAGCAGCCGCCAGCGGAGTCTCCTAGAACGGACAATCACTGCCCTCCACGAGCGCAAGATCATAGCCAGAAAAGGCGACCTCCTAAGCATCACAAAGGTCCCGAAGATCACCCGTCCGAAGACCGGGCTGTCACGCTGGCGAGCGATCCGGGAGCAGGTACGCATCGAGCGATCAGCCTTCCGGGAAGTCCTCGCTGCCGCACGGACAGTATTCGAAGAGCAGTGGGAAAAGCAGCGTGCCGCAGCTGTGGAAGTCTCCCGTATCGCCAACCGCCGTCGTCAGTTGAAGTGGTGGAGCGAGCTTGCCGAAGACGTGCGTGCTGCCCGTCGAGAGCACTACACGCAGGCTTACGCCGAGCTGCCCAGGCACCTACAGGAAGCACGCCTAGAGTCCATCAGAAGCCGCCGGCCTAACACTGCCCTTTGGGAGCTGGCGGCATGAGTCCAGGAGCGAAGGCAACCGCCTAGCGGCGGCTGAAAACCTTCCTTCTCTCTAGGCCCAAAGTGTAGAATCAACTATAGAACTGGCCGTGGATCAATTCCACATCCAAGGGCGGTGCGGGTGCGGCGTGCTCCCCTCCCCCCAGTTTCACCACTCCCGCTCTTCGTCCCTCAGATCAGGAGTGGTGAAACTGGGGGGAGGGGAGCAGAGTGTTTGTGAAGTTGGATGTGGAATTGAAGTAGAGATAGTTGATTGAGACGAGAGAGAAGAGAGAAGGAAGGAAGGAGAAAGGAGGACAGATGAAGAGAGGAAAAGAGGAAAGAAGAAGGGCATTTTTTGGGCGTGCAGGGCGTGGTGTTGAGAAGGATGAGCGGCAGTAGTTGGAGCGTGGCGAGAGAGCTTGGGGGTAGTGCTGGATGAAGGCAGCGGAACGTGTGTGGAAGGTGACGGCGCGCGACGAGGAGATCATTCGGTGGATTGGGCGCTGGCCGTTTGTGACGATTGAGCAGATCGAACGCGAGTGGAAGCGACGCCAGGAACCGATCAGTGTGAAGGTGATCTACCGCAGGTTGCTGGCTCTGAAAACGCTGGGTCTGGTCGACGTTGAGCGCGGATGGTCAGACACCCCCAGCGCCTACTTTTTGACGCGGGAGGGAATGAACCTCGCGGACATTGTGGGGCCGGTCGTTCGACCCAAGCTAGCGCAGATCAAGCACGATATGGCCGTGGTCGATCTTGCCGACTGGATACTCCGCGAGAGGCCGACATATCGCCTTGTGACCGAGCGGGAAATCCGTCGTGAGGACACTCCCAGGGACTACCACAGCGACGCTGCGCGTCCGCCGCGCTACGCGATTATGCGCCGACTTTCGGCGCACAGGACCACACGCTTTTTTCCGGATCTCGTTACGATCGATCCTGACGAACGAATGACCGTGCACGAGATGGAACACTCGGTCAAGGAGATCCGGAGACTGGTCGATCTCATGGGTTCCTACCTACAGGCCGATCACGTCTACACGGTGCGCTACTACTGCAACGAACGCGCAATAAATCACGTTCAGCTAGCCGCCCATGAAATCAATACCAGGGCACAACAAAGGCAATGGAACAAAAAGGTTGCGGTGGTGGAGTGGCCCATGCCAGTCCAGCCCGAGCTAGACCTAAATTCAGATGGGGGTAATGAGTAATGGCAAAAGCAACGGGACCACGCATAAAGACAAGAATTGGCAAAAAGAAATCCGAGTTTCCGCCTACCCAGGATGAAATTTTGTGGCGCGGGATCAGGTCATTCTTAGTTTTGCTGAATCCGCTCACAGCCGCCCTCTACTACACTCTGCTTCCCCTTTATATGTGGCAGCGGGCAGTAAGGGCTGTTTGGCTGCTGGCAGCATCCATTGTGTTTTTAGTTGCCGCCCTATTCATGGGTGCAGGCCCTGCATATTTGGCGCCCTATGTGGGGCTTGCAGGAGCCGTCGTGGAGGCAGGGAAGACGAACATAACGACACTGGGACCGGCGCTGCTTTCAACGGTTGGAACGAACTGGTTGGGCTGGCTGCTTGGGCAGCTGCCGCTTGCCTTCGGCGTCTCGTCCGTCGCCGTTTCGACCTATGCAACTTGGCGGTCCCGGTATCAGGCGGACCACCGGGAGAGGGAGGAGAACGCCGACGATAAGGCAGTGAAGGGGGCCGTCAAAAAGATCGAGCAGTGGCCCCAGGCACCCAAGACGGTTAAGAGCCTCGCGGATCTGAAGATCCGCATTGGCGTGGACAGGCGCACTGGCCAAGCCTTCGACGTGCCGGCCCTTTCGTTTGGAATGCACTTCTACCTTGACGGCCCCTCGGGCTACGGCAAGACAACGGACCTGATTGAGATATGCCGGGGGTTTGTCGAGGCCCCGGCAGCGCAGCAGTTCCGCATGCCGTTGTTCTTCCTGACGATGAAGCCCGACGAGGAACTGACTAATGCGTTCCGGGCGATTGCCCGGAACGCCAACAGGAAGTTTCACCTGATTACCGAGGACGGCCAAGGATCAACGACTACCTACAACCCGATCAGGCACGGTACCGCCGAGCAGGCCAGGAATGTTCTCGTGCAGGCCGAGAAACTGGCGGACGGTCGAGGATTCGACAACGCCCACTACCTATCAGGCGGCGAACGGCTCGCGCTGCTGGCAATCAGGGTCATAGATGAACTCGCCGCTAAGGGCATCACCTACAAGCGCGGGAAGTCGCTCTACAAATGGAAGCGCGACATTAACCATGTCGCCCGAATGATGATGCTGGACACCTTGCGAGCGAACAAGGATCTTGTTTCGGACACGCTGGCGGCATCCATCGAGGAATATCTGGCCGAAGTGGATTTCGACCCGGACATTGCCAAAGGCGGATCTGGCATGCGCGGCAGGTTCGTCCGCGTGGCCGAAGGAGCCAGCGGAAAGGTGATGCAGGAACGGGCGGACGGTCTGGACATTCGCCAAGCAATTCGGGACGGCGACGTTGTGTTGTTCAACCTGGACGCAGCGGCAGACCAGAACGCGGCGCAGCAGCTGGGCAACCTCGCAATTCAGGATCTGACCGCATCCATGGCCGCGCTGGGCAAGGAAGGCTGGAACAGGGACGGCAGGAAGCGGACCCGCATGGGACTGGTTATCGTTGACGAGTTTTCCGCCCTTGGTGGCGAGCTGCTGAAGAACGTCTACCAGCGTGCCCGAAGCCATGGGTTCGGTGCAGGGCTCGCCACCCAGGAAAGCGGCGCACTTGAGGAAGTGTCCCCCGCTTTCAAGCAGGCGATCCTTCAGAGTTCGAATATCAAAATCCTGCACAAGCAGGAGATCAACGCCGAAGAGTTCGCCAAGATGATCGGCACTGAATCAACGATGATCGAAACCTTCCAGACGTTCGAAGACAAGGATCTCTTGGGAGAGATCGTGCAGGCGTCGG
The DNA here is from genome assembly GCF_048595705.1 of Paenarthrobacter sp. TA1.8. Lineage (NCBI taxonomy): Bacteria > Bacillati > Actinomycetota > Actinomycetes > Micrococcales > Micrococcaceae > Paenarthrobacter > Paenarthrobacter sp. TA1.8. The sequence continues at coordinate 4,161 of NZ_CP184290.1, read as the reverse complement.
GACAGGGCAATATTCGCGAGGGCGAAACGTTCAAGGTGCACCCGAACGAGCTGCGCGAGCTTGGCCAAGGTCAAACCGTTTTCCTCGTCGGAATCCCTCGAGGAAACTACCGCGTGCAGGTGCGAATGTCCTTCCCGCCAAACATGGACGAAGCCGCTGCAGAAGCAGCAGCGGTAAAGCCGCTCCCGGACCCGGACACGGACGGCGAACTGCTGCCGCCCGTCCAGTCGAAGGCCGCCGGCGACGGCAAACCAAAGCAGAAGGCCAGCTTTGGTGCGCTGAAGAACGGCAAGCCCAAGCTGAAGACCCCGGAGCCGGGGCCGACCGCGGATCTTCCGGAGGCACAGGAGAAAACGAAGGCACCCGTCACAGTCGCGGCGGCTAATCCGTTCCTTGACTTGAAGCCCACTCCCCCACCGAAGGAAACCAACACGGAAGACGACTGGTAGAGAACCAACACAGCACACCAGCAAGAACGGAAGGGACCGGCCAAGGCCGGTCCCTTCCACTGTTTGGGCGGATCTCGTTTGCGGCCTCTCCCCCACTTGGGCAAGGCAAAAGCTATTTCTTTCAGGCGTGGCCGGACCGACTCAGGTGTGCCCTCCGCCCTGCCGTTGCTACTACCGCTGTTTTGGTCGCCTTGGTGCAAGTCGTTGACGCAGTGCGTCGTTCTGAAAGGGGCCTTGAGCATCGGTAAGGTATGGGTATGGCTCGTCGCAGATCAACTCCTTCCCCTAGTTCGCTGACCATGATCGATCTCTTTGCTGGGGCAGGTGGACTATCAGAGGGTCTTCAGGAAGCCGGGTTTAAGAGTCTTTATGCGAACGAGTTGATGACGACTTATGCGCAGACCTTTGCTGCCAACCACCCGGACACAATCGTCGAGAGTGAAGACATCCGCAATGTTGATGCTGCCGATGTGCGGGAAAGGCTCAAGCTAAAGCGTGGTGAGCTATCGCTTATAGCGGGTGGGCCGCCCTGCCAGGGCTTCAGCATTAACGCCCCCAAGAGGAGCCTGGATGACCGGCGAAACCACCTTTTCCGCGAGTACCTGCGGTTTGTTGAAGAATTTCAGCCGGGGGCGGTATTGATTGAGAACGTTCCTGGTCTCGTCTCTTTCGAGGGGGGCGCAACCCTTGAAGCCATCCTTCAATCGCTGAGGGAGTTGGGTTACGCCGCTGACGTCCAGATACTCTACGCACCGCTTTTCGGGGTCCCGCAAACCCGATGGAGGACTATTGTTCTCGGGCTTCGCGATGCGTCCGATGCCTCCGCCGCATTTCCTGAGCCCATTCGGACAGCACCTATGCGCGTGAACTTTACGTCGCGATTCGCAGGGCGAGACATTGTGGCAATGCCGAGGTCGATCACTCTGCCCGCGCACACCACTGTCGCGGAAGCCATCGGTGACTTGCCGGTACTTCAGAACGGTGAAGCTGGAGAGGACTTGAAACCCTATCGGGCAGAAGCATCCAACGAATACCAGCGCCTTCTTCGCGTCGGTTCAACTGGCGTCGCCAATCATGAGGCCGCACGTCTAGGCAAGATCAACTTGCAGCGACTCCAGCACATCCCCCCAGGCGGGAACTGGACGGATATCCCATTTGAGCTGCTGCCCGCCGGCATGAAGCAAGCACGGCGGTCGGATCATACAAAGCGATACGGGCGAGTGGACCCTAATGGTCTGGCATCGACGATTCTCACGAAATGCGATCCACATTGGGGCGCATATTTTCATTACGACCAAGATCGCGCTTTCACCGTTCGGGAAGCAGCCCGGATCCAGTCGTTCCCAGACACATACAGTTTTACAGGTTCACGTGTGGAGCAGTATGAGCAGGTAGGGAACGCCGTTCCGCCTCTGCTTGCAGCCGCAGTGGGGCGCTCGATTTCCGCTGCCCTCGGGGTTGAAGCACCTGCTTTGACACGGGCAATCTAACCCAACCGTGGCGCACATATCGGAGTTTTTTGGACACCTTGCTACGGACAAGTCAGAGGCAGCCATCAGGGCAGCTGAGGATAAGCATTGCCCCTATCTGGGCGAGACATGCGTTAAAAGACTCAGCGACGGCACGATATCTGGCGCCTGCGCTCTGAAACCAGCCACTTCCGGACCCGTCATTTGTTGCCCTATTCGGCTATACGCGGACGACTACAGAATTATCCGGGATGTGGCTGATCGAGCTTTTGGGCCGGGCATGGCTTTCGTTCCAGGCCCACGGGCGCGCCTGGAGAGTAAAAAACTCGGACGTCCAGTTGTCGGGGTATTCGGGAAGCGCTGGGGAGGCGAACTGCGCCTGCCCCAGAGGCAGGGTGTTGGAGGATACTTTGTTGATTGGGTGCTAGCCCTGGTCGGACCAGACGCAGGGCTCGTGGAATTCGTTGCGATTGAAGTCCAAACCATCGACACGACGGGTAACTATCGGGCCAGCCGGCTTGGGCTGCTTGAGCCATCCCGGCGCATCGTCAACAGCACAGCCGGACTGAACTGGGAAAACGTCAATAAGCGGATCATCCCGCAGCTTATTTACAAAGGCCAAGTGCTCCAAAGAGAAGAGGGCTGTAAGAAGGGCCTCTTTTTCGTGTGTCCCACCCCGGTCTATCAAAAAGTCATGACCCGGCTAGGAGGCCAAGCGGGGCTTACCACCGTCCACCTTCAACCTGCCGCGATTACATTTCTGGGGTATGACTACGCCGTCGACGCCGCGGCTGTTCAGCCCGGTGCCTCGGTACCACTGGCGTTGGAGGTGGAACACACAACCACCGTGTATAAACTGCAAGAGCGGTTCAGTAACATTGAGCTCCCGGAGGCTAACGTTTACCGGAACGCTATTAAGATCGCGCTGGGCGAGGTCTAGGGAAACTAGTCTTCTAGGAGTTCAAGTCCGCTTCCGAAGCTAGCATCCACTCTCCGTCGCCGAACCGGATTTCGAAGAGAGCATTTCCCTTCACGTCTACTCCTCGTGGGTTGGATTCAAAAAATGGCCAGCCGTCACGAGCATGAGCTACGGCATCTTGTGTCTGAATCGCGTGGAATATTCCCAGAGGCTGCACACTACTGTTTTTTGGCATCTCTGTAATCTCCTTGGGTTGGTTGCTCGATGGTGAGAGTGTAGCTCTGAGACTGGCATATATAACCTGGTCAGCCGCTGCATCTCATCATGGGGGAGGGGTATGACAAATGCCCGATCCTTTTAGGCATTGCTGCCCGGTGGCGACTGTGGGCCTTGACCGGCTGCACCAGACGCCTGAGCACCGCACAGAGGAAACGGAAGGGACCGGCATTGCCGGTCCCTTCCGTTGTCTCGCGCGAGACCTCGTTGGCAACCTGTCCTCCACATGGGCACGGCAAAAGCTATTTCCTTCGGGCTTTTCCCGCACACATGTGGAGGACAGGGACCAGCTGACCGGCTGCACACAAACGCCAGGGCACCGCACGGAGCAACGTCACCACAGCTGACCGGCGTATGTGCACAGCCTCTTTTAGTCGTCGGTTACGGAGACCAGAAACCAGTCAGGGGAACGGGGATCACGTTGAAGCTCGAAAGTGCGCAACCCGGCAGATCCTAGACGGACCTGCAACCGCCAATGCTCGACGCTCACAACGTCGCCCACTCCCCTAGCAACCGAGATCCGGGATTCCCACCAGTTCCACCGGCTGAACCAGTGCAGAGGTTCGGCAGCAACAGACCACACGCGCCTGTCATAGACGACTTCCGAGGGCACTCCCCCAGCACTGAACCGCAGTTCCACTACAGAGCGCACGCGCTCTCCACCATCCGTCCAAGAAACCGCCGTCTTACAGACGGCAGCAGCCGGCACCAGGTGCCGCTTTTACACTCCCGGGAATCCTACGGCCTGCGCAGTCTTGTTCCACTCGTCGATTCGAGAACTGAGCATGCTGTTGAGTTCTTGCGCGGTCGATGAGTGGAGGTAATGCCGAACCCCATGGATCGTAACCTCGATGCATTCATCCTGGTCGTCGCCCGTCAGCGCGACCCCGACATGGCCGTGGGGCCAATTCTGCGGCAACGGTGGCTCGTGAGTCTCTGTGATCGGCTCGCGTATCACTTTCACCTGCTGACGTTCGGCCTTCAAACGGCTTGCTTTCCCCATGGGACTCCTTCTTGAGATTCGGTCTAGCAAGTATCGCAGCGGCAC
>NZ_CP184289.1:0-57127 GCF_048595705.1 Paenarthrobacter sp. TA1.8 | reverse complement strand
CTCCACCACCAGCAGCGGCTCCTCCGCCTGCACCAGCAGCAGCTCCACCACCAGCAGCGGCTCCTCCGCCTGCACCAGCAGCAGCTCCACCACCAGCAGCGGCTCCTCCGCCTGCACCAGCAGACGCAGCCGCAGCACCCTGGCCTTGTGTTGCACCGCCGGACGACGGTGCAGCTCCGGACCCTCCCCCGGATGAGGCCGCAGCCCCAGAACCGCTACCGGAACCACTTTGCTGAGGCCCGGAGGTCTGAGCAGCCTGTGTAGCGGAATCCCCGCCGCCACGGCCGCCCGAAGGCCCCTGTGATCCTTGCTCCCCGTTCGAACCTGAATTGCCGTTGGGAGCCGATGAATTCGACGACCCGCCACCATTGTTCGACGCCAGGCGGCCAATGGCCGCCGCGCCGCTAGGCAAGGCCGCCAATGCACCGGCCGCCAGCATGCCTCCGGCAGCACCTCCCGCCATGGCCCCAACCATGGGAGTCACGAAGCGCATCAAGGCAGGCATCGCAAACAAGGCAATAATCATCAGCATCAGCCCCGTAAGCACAGCCAGCAAGCCAGTTCCATCGTCGGCAAAAACGTCGGTTCCGACGAGCTGGAAAGCCGCCGCATAAACAATCGCTGCCGCGGGCTTATAGAGGATAAATGCGACGAGCCAGCCGATGCACTTCTTGAACCAGCTTTTGCCCATTTCGGTGTTGGTGAATGAAGCAGCCAGAGGAAGAATTCCGGCCAGGATGACCAGCATTCCTCCGCGTGCCACCATGAGCACAATCTGGAACGCGGCCGCGAGAATAGCGATCAGCCCCAGAATGATGATGAGGATTGCGCCTAGCCCACCAGTTGATGGATTTGTGGTCAAGGCAAGCAGCGTCAGCATGTTTTCACCGAAACAAGCTGATCCTTCGGTAACACTGCAATCCAGCGAACCGTCGATGATCCAGACTGCGAACGAATCGGCAGCCGCGACCAGCAACCCGACAATAGTCACGCCTGCACCTGCAACAACCACCAGGGTCAGCAGACTCTTGACTGTTTCGCGTCCAGGTTCAGCTCGCTGTTCCCAGACCATCCGTGCACCACCGATGATGACGGAAACTATCGCCGCTGCACCCATGTACCACCACAGCCCAGATTGGATGAATAGCACTGCGCCACCGGCATTATTTGGGCCGGAAGGCATAAGGCCTGACACCATGGCACTTGCACCGGAAATGAATACGACGGCTGCCAGAATGAGGCCAATCTTGCCCACCGCGCCAACACCTTCACCCGCACGCATGCGCGTAGCGATAAGAGCGCCGAGGATGAACAAGGAGATGATGGCGACGGCAAGGCTGATCCAGGTTACATAGCCCATAACTATGCTGATGTTCGTCGAATTTGGGGCCGAGCTGCCAGCCTCAATTGAGGACCCGCCGCCAGTTCCAGTGAGGTTTGGCGTTCCGATGTGAACCCATACCGTACCTAGCGATCCGATCGCTTTGCCAAACGCCTCCATGATCGCGTTGGCCATATTCTCGATAGCATCCCCAACCGTTGATTCAACCCAGTTATCGAGCTTGCAGCCAGCATCAAAGAAGCCACATTCTTTTGCCATGTCTGTTTACTCCCCCCAGGCTATATATCCTGAAACATCAGGAATCTGCGCAATTCGCAGAGGATCGGTTGGATTCTGTGGCAGTAACTTCCAATCTCCGTCTTCCCAAACCAAGTCATAGACAGCGGATGCATACACGGAATTACCGTTGCCGACGGCTTTGGCAGCTATATCAATGCGGGCCGTCTCGCCGTCATATTCGAGGATCTTAAATCCTGAGATGCCCATTCGCGTTTCAGACGAGGTACCGGAACTCACTTCGGTGAGAAGGTCACTACGGTTTGGAGTCTCTGTGGACAGGAAATACTCAATCCAAGGTCCCGAGACTTCTGGGGAGGAACCCTGCACAAGGGCATTCCCGGCCGCGAATACCGCACCTTCCGGCGAATGCTGGAAGCAGTAGCGATATTTCTTATCGCTTTTTTCAGCAGGCCCAAATTTCGATGAAGTTGGGTAGGCCGTCGTGCCTAGGTATTCCCATTTCGCTTCCGGGGCGGTGGTTAGGGAACCGCTCAGTACTTCGCCGCTAAGGCCGCAAACACTCGCGCCGCCCGCGACCGCCGAAGGTTCGGTGGTCGGGGCGGCGCTGGTGTTAGTTGGCGATGACGGCGAGGGCGCAGGCTCAGGATCGTTTCGGTTCGCATTGACGAAACCGATAACTACCCCGAGCACCACGATCAGGAACACCACCACAGCCGCGATAATGAATCCTGGCTTGGTGAAGGGGCTCTGTTCGTTGTCCTCAGTAGTCATTTTGATTTCTCCGATCAGGCTCCGGCCAGGAAGCCAACGAGGGCGGCAGCCGCCGAAATGACGATCACACCGCCTAGTGCCATGCCGATCTTGCCGACGTGTTCGCCGCCTTCGCCGCGGCGGGAGTTGATTGCCATCAACGCACCGGCGGCGAACAGGCCCAGGATGCAGACTGCGAGGGCAACCCATTTGCCCCAGCCCATCACCTGGTTGAAACCGCCGGTTCCCGGGGGCTGGATCGGATCGGGGTTAGGGAGTTGGAGAGGCATCGCGGCGACAACGTCGCCCATCGTCGATGCAGCAGTCAGAAGCAAGCTCATTGCTGTTCCTTTCGATTGGTGATGCCGTCGGCACCGGATTGGATAAGAGCGCTTAGCTCGTCGACGAGTCGACGGACACCACGCGGGGCGTCTGATAGAGCCACAGGCTCATCCAAACGCCACGATTCGATCCACGGCACAGTCCATGTGCGTGGAACTCCCCCGCCGACTACCTGCGCAAAATCGCGCAGGGGGCGAGGGAGCCGACCTGGCGCGTCCGCGACGACCACCAGGCCAAGAATTTCGATATGTGGGACCATTCCGGCAGCCCACTGCGTTGCGGCCACCTGGGCGGCTCGCAGGCCGCGCATGTTGGACCGGGCGACGAGAACGACACGGACAGGATCGTTTCCTGGTGTTCGTGGCCATCCATGGTCGGCCGCGGGCCAGTCGGGAACCAGCGTCGAAAGGCTGGATTCGCCAGCGCCACCATGTACACCTAGCCACCATAGATCGGCGTCATTCTGGCGATCCTGCACCGGCAGTTGATCCACGCGGTCAGGCGCGGGCACGCCGCTCTGCGGGCTCACAGGCCCGGTCGCAGGTGGCACCTCCACCTCGGGGGCTTTCACGTCCACGGGCTCCGGTGATGTTGACCGAGAGAGCCACGGGTTGTTGGCATCTGTCACAACGACACGCTCCGCATCATAATGGTGTACATGGGTTCCTACGCCTTTATTCTACCCGGTTGAGAGTGCTAGGGCAACAGAGAGTGACAGAATATTATGGAGTATGAAGGGTGGCGATCAAGTGTGATTGCATATAACATGAATGCATGCGGACAAAACGTCGGGGGTACACAGTGACCGACGGCCTCGATGCACTATTCGAAGGTCGTCGAGCGACCTTAACTGCGCCCGAAGTCGCGGAAATCCTGGGGATGACCAAACAAGGCGTCTATCACTGGCTGCGTGATGGCGTGATCCCCGGATACAAGGTAGGGACCACCTGGTTCATCCTGCGCGACGAACTGAAAGAGACCTTGCGCAAAGGAGCCAACGCGCCCCGTGTGCCAGGCAAAAGCAAACCTACCGAGGAGGGATAAGATGCGCCGCACAGCCCTAGGAGCCTGCGCCCTTGCCACCGCCCTCATGCTGAGCGCTTGCGGCGGTGGCCAGCAGTCCAACGAGCCTGCGCCGAGCAATCCGCCAAGTGCCGCTCCCACAATGCCTGATCTGGACCAGTTCACCCCGGCACCAACTGGACAGCTGGATGAGGACACCCAGGAAACCGCCTCCCCCGTTGAAGTCCCAACCTGGGATGAAGCCTCGCGAACAAGCGTCATCAAGGCAGCGGAAACGGCAATGAAGGCCTTCGCGCGTCCGAACCTGGACCAGAAAACCTGGTGGGCCGACGTCCAACCGCTTCTCACACAACAAGCCAGCGCGGATTACTCCTACGTGCAACCGGCTTCCATCCCGGCGAACAAAGTCACCGGGGCCGGAAAGCTGGTGGATGATTCCAGCGCCTACGTCGGAGTCGTGGAAGTCCCGACAAATGCAGGGACTTACACTCTCATCCTGAACCGCAGTGCTGCCAATGCTCCATGGAAAGTCAGCCGTTTCACCCCGCCGGAGGAGGCCAACTAATCATGTCCGAGCGCAAATCAGGAGGGCTCATCGCTCTCCTCGCCATCCCCGCACTTGTGCTGGGCCTGGTGTTCAGCATTGTCCTCCTGGGTGGCTCGGACGACGCAGCAGCAGCATGCAATCCCGATGGGTCCGGCAACAGCCTCAGCATCGACCCGGATACCGTTCCTGACAACGAAATCTCAGGGTACGGACACGAGCAGTTGGTCAATGCCGCCCACATCATCCAGGCCGGTAAGGACCTGGACCTGGGCGTAAGAGACCAAACCATCGGCGTGATGACCGCAATGGGCGAATCGACCTTGCGTGTCCTTGATTATGGGGATGGGCCGGGACCAGACTCACGCGGACTGTTCCAGCAGCGTGATAACGGGGCGTGGGGGTCCTACGAGGACCGGATGGACCCCTACATTTCCGCAACCAGCTTCTTCAAAGTCCTGGCCAAGATTGAGGACCGCGAATCCCTGGCGCCCACCATTGTTGCCCACCGGGTGCAGATCAACGCCGACCCATACCACTACGAAAAGTACTGGCCAGCAGCCGTCGCAGTCGTCGAAGGACTGTCCGGCGTCGACACCGGGCTCAATGCCGAAAATGGTGGAGGCGAAGAATGTTCCAGCGGAGAAACCGAGTCCGGCGAGGTCAACCCCAACGGGTGGGCCAAGCCGGGCGACGGACCGATCAACGCATCATTTGGTCCCCGTCCTGTCATTCAGACCCCTAGTGGACCGACCTACCCATTCCACTTCGGCACTGATTTCCAGGCCGGTGGCTGTGATGGACCCATCTGGGCCGCACAGGAAGGCACCGTCAGCCAGATCGTCCAAGACTCTGGCGGGGGCTGGCGTATCGAAGTTGATCACGGCGGAGGTGTCACCACCTGGTACGTCCACATGTACGCGAACGGAATTCTTGTCGACGTGGGAGACAAGGTAAAAGCCGGACAACAGATCGCCCGCACTGGAAGCTCGGGATTCAGCACCGGATGCCACCTGCACTTCGAGGTGCAAGTGAACGGCGAAAAGGTAGACCCCATCTCATTCCTGGCAGAAGTCGGGATCACTTACTAACCGAAGGAGTCATCATGAGCACGGAAACAACGGCCACATGGCCACGGGTTGAAGCAGTCATCAAGGACGACGGCACCGGAGAAGTCAGCATCGGCGGGACTGTCCATCAAATCCGCACCAACAGCCTGCCCGACGCGCGCACCGCCGTTATCAGCCTGGTGGCACAGACGGCGGATAAACTCGGCCGCCGCGTCCGTGCAAGCATGAGTGACCCTGATGGAGACTGGCCACTTATCATCCACGCAGATGGCACGGTAGAGCCTGATGACACAGCAGAGGCCAAGCCGCGCCAGCGGCCTGAGGCTTCTACTGAACCAGAATCTGGGGAGAAACCGGCCAGCGAAGTCTCAAGCCCCGAGCCAACGCCCGAGGCGGAGACGGAAGCCAGCTCGTCACCAAGTGACCAAGACGCCGCGCAGCAGGCCCCAGGATGGGTCCGCTCCGCTGAACAACAGGCAGAGACCGCCGCGACGGTCACCAGTTACCCCAGCAGGCGTGAACGCCGCCAATCTTTCCTCACCCAAGAACAGGCCGAGGAACCGGCAACCAAGGGATGGCGCGGAAGCTTCACACGCATGGGAATCCGCATGAGCCCCAACGAGGCGGAACGCGCCGAGCGGGCAGATGTGCAGGCTGTGAGCCAGCACTGGCCAGGGCCACGCACCATTGCCATCGTTAACGGCAAGGGCGGGGCCGGCAAAACCCCTTCCACGGCACTTCTCGCGGCGGTATTCGCGCGCTACGGAGGAGCCGGGGTGCTGACCTGGGACAACAACCAGACCCGTGGAACACTCGGCTGGCGTACCGAGCAAGGGCCGCATGAGGCAACATTGCTCGAACTGCTGCCCCAGGTCGAACGCCTGCTCAGCACGGGCGCGCAGTCTGCCGACCTCGCCCACTACGTGCACCACCAAACCCGTGATCGGTTCGACGTCCTGCGATCCAAGCCGATGGAACTGGCTTCGGCACAGCGAGTCGATGCCGAAGATGTTGACTCCATCCACCAAGTGGCCAGCAAGTACTACCGCCTGATCTTCATTGACAGCGGCAACGACGAGTCGGACCCGATGTGGCGTCGAATGATTGACCACACTGACCAGCTCGTGGTGGCCACCACCACCCGAGATGACCATGCGGAAGCCGGTGCGCTTCTTCTAGAGGCACTGGCCGAACGAGACGAGCGTTCGGCCCGCCTGGCAGAACAAGCCGTCGTCATCGTGAACCAGGCCGATCCGAAGGCACACGCCTCCGATTTGACCCGCGTGGCCACCGGATACCGAGACCTTGCCCGCGAAGCCATCACCATCCCTCATGATCCTGCGATGGTCGACGGGGTACTTCGATATGGGTCCCTCCGACCAGCGACACAGCGCGCCTGGCTGGCAGCCGGTGCGGCGGTCGCACGCGGACTGTGATTCGTTCCCAGGCTCTCCCCCAACAGGAGCGGGTAGCGGACTGGCCACGACTCACCGCGACAGTCCGCCCCGACGGGACCGGAAGCCTGACCATCAACGGCACCGAACACGCCTGCCAGGCTCTCTCCGTTGAGGAGCTGCGCACAGGCATGATTGCCCATTGTGCAGCGATCGCCGCACGCCTGGGCAGACCCGTACGGCTAGCTGTCACCGAGGACACCTCAACATGGGTACTGGGCATCCGGCCCCAGGGGATCGTGCAGCTCGTCGACGAACAAGGCATGATTCCCGCGGCCGATGCTCTCGGCGTCCATGAAGGCCGCTGCCGCAAGTGCCGCCGCCTACAGAGCGTCACCGCTGCAAACTGCGGGCAGTGTGGCATCACCGACCCTCATAGGATCACGGTTGATCCGCCAGACACGGATTTTGACGACTCAAAATAGATACCCCGCGCGTGTCGTTGCTGTAGATGTAGAGAGTTAGGTAGTGTGGAACACATGTCCAGCCAATACCGCCGCCCACGAGGCACACCAACGGTTGCTCTCAACCTGTTCGTGTCGCCGGAGGTGAAGCAACAGATTGATTCGTACGCTTCACGTGCGAATGTACCCATTTGGGCAATCATTGAGGCTGCGGTCAAAGCTGGGCAACCGGATGAGGATGGAATTCCGAAAGGATGGGACCTCCCCCGGCATCCACGTCTTGACGACGTGACCCAAGAACCCGGAGGTGAGCCCGTGCGGCACGCCAGTTAAAAAACGAATCCCCGCCCTTGGCCGGGCGGGGATTCAGAAGCGTAGCGCCGGATCTGTGAAGTTTGCGAGACAGATCAGATCTGGCGATATGAAGAACCGGCTGGCGAAGCCGGGACCTTCGTTGTACCTATCGGACCTAACCGAAAGGCTGATCCCATCATAGCGTCTACTGCTACAGAGTTCCATGCCGCCACGACTGGCGCGCCATGGGAACTTACCGCTGCCATCAGCCCACGCCCCAGCGTGCGCCTGGCAACGGTGGACGCCTATGGCCAAGTGCTCAACGAATACACCAGCCATCGCCGTGTCAACGCCCACGAGCCAGACCGTCCCTGGGCGGTCTATCTGGCGGACCCCGATCGACGTTTCAAGCTCCTCTGCTTCGACCTCGACGCCAAGACGCCCGGCGCAGCCAACGCGGCAGCTCGCGATGCCGAGGTCATCTCTGGCTTGCTCAATGACGCAGGGCTGAACGCCCTTGTGTGCCAATCCGGTCCTGCCGGTGGCCGCCATGTCTGGACCGCCCTGGCGGAAGGCATCGACGCCGAGACCGTGGCCACGATGGCGCGCCTGGCCCGCCACGTCTGCCCCACTCTTGACCTCTCCCCCCTGGCCAACGCCGTCACCGGCTGCGTACGCCCACCAGGTTCCCCCCACCGCAATGGCGGGCATTCCACCGTGCTTAGCGGCTCACTGAGCATTCTCACGCACCCCACGGGCACCGCGGCCGCCGTGCGAACCCTCGTTGAGCGCCTGGCGGTCCTCGTCGACGACGCCGAACCGGCTCGCACCATCGACCCACGCAAACCGCTTCCACTTGATGACCACGCCCGCCTGTACCTGGCTGGCCCTCGGCGTGAGCTGCCCGCCGTCAGTGCCGCCGCGCTCCGCGAGGATGCCGCCTCGGGCGATGCCTCAGCGGTCCTCTGGCGCGTCCTGATCGGTGCGGCCGCCGCACGGTGGAGGCACGCCGATGTAGCCGCCCTCGTGCCCACCAGCCCCGGCCTGGAACACATACGCACCTACCGGGACCGTAACGAGCGCAAGCCCCGCGGCCACATCGACGCTGCGCGCGTGCTGCGCCGACAGTGGGACAAGGCCGTCAAGTACGTGGCCAGCAGCGATCGCCAGATCGGTGACGATCCCACTTTCGACGCGCGCGCCGACGCCATCGCCGCACACGTACGACACATCCAAACCCGCGCCGACGCGGCCACTGGCCGATGGAGCCGCGGCGGAGGCCCCGCAGACCGCCGTGTGCTCGATGTGCTGTGCGTCCTTGCCTTACAGGCCCTGAACGCCGTTGTGGAAGCTGATACCCGCCGCATAGCCCTCATGGCTGGCATCGGCCGGGAAACAGCCCGCACGGCCCTCCTGCGCCTCTCCGCCGATGACTGGATCAATCAGGAACGGACGGCCGAGGGACCACATGGGGCTGCCTGGAAAATCGGACCGCAGGACACTATCCACAGCCTCCTGGATATAGATCGGTCACAAGCGGACCCGCGCCCCGCAGGGGCCGGGGCCGCAGAAAGAACTACCCTTCTCGCCTCGCTCACCGCCCGCACGACGGACGCCGCGCACGACCTATTCACGCTGGGTCCCGGCCTTGGACACCTGGCAGGGAACACCTACGCTCACACCACTTCTGATCCTCAACGAACCGATGACCTCGCTCGTGCTCTTGGTGCTACACCTGGTCAGATGCTCCGACTCCTTACCCGTCTCACCGCGGCTGGTGTCCTGGTCAATAACGGCAATGGCTGGCACAGGCCCACACCTGACCGCCGCCAGGCCGCCGCAGTACGTCTTGGCATCAATGGGCGCCTGGTTGACCGGGCCAACCGCTACGCTATCGAACGGGAATTGTGGGCCTGGTGGCAAGCGGAGGAATCCTGGATGAATGCACCGCGCCGCACCGCGCCGCACCGCCGCCCAGGCAAGGGACAGCTTTCGCTTCTCCCCGATGACGGGACCCACGCATATGGCCCGTATCCGCGTCGAGCCGACGGCCGAGCCGACTACGAAGCGGCCCGACGCGAGCTTGTCGAGGAACGCAACGGAGTTGCCGCCCGTCGGCAGCCTGAACAAGCCGCCCCGACAAAAGAGGACGCTAGCACCGCGACGGATATTGAACGCATGTTCTTCGACATTCTGGGAGCCGAACGTATCGCCTAGAAACGTCGTGCGCCCACACGTGGATGGCTGCCAAGGCACCCTCCCACCTGGGGACGACGACACCCGGAATCCCCCGACTCCCAATGTGCACAGCCCAGCTAGCGCCAGGGCTGGCCTGCACACAGTGGGGACGGAACGGAAACTGCACCACCTGTCGGCCAAGAGGCCTCCCCTGCGAAGGCTGACGCCCTCGCGCTCCCCGGCCCCTGCGGGCCGACACGACACCGACGGCCGCTGCGCGGCCGAGCACCTTTGCCACACTCTCGTACCTCGTTCCTGACGCTCCATCATTGCCGGCCGTCGTTACGCGCAAGGGCTGCGCCCCGGCTCCTCCGAAACTTTTTTGGCCGCGTCGCAAGCTCCTTATTCGGCCAAAAAACTTTCTCCCCCGCCGCCCTACGGGTTGCACTTCACTCCTTGCGCCGGCACTGCTCCGCTTATCAGGAACGAGGCCACCAAGCGAACGCCTCACCACCCCATCCTGTTAGTACTATTACCGGAGGTTTTTATCATGGTCCGCAAGGTCAAGAACAGCAAGAGCCCCGAGCAGCGCCGCGCCGAAGCCGAAGCCCTGCAAGCCTCAATTGCCCAGCAGGTCGAGGAGCTGCGCGAATCCGAAGCCTGGACGCGCTTCCTGGACTTCGCGCAGTCCTTCCACCGCTACAGCATCAACAACGTGTTGTTGATCCTCTCCCAGCAGCCCGAAGCAACCCACGTTGCCGGATACCGCACCTGGCAGAAGCTGGGACGCCAGGTCCGCAAGGGAGAGAAGGGAATCCGCATTTTCGGCGGCCGCGACGTCGTAACCACCCAGGAAGACGAGCGCACAGGCGAGGAGAAGGAACAGCGCACCCGCCGATTCTTCCCCGTCTCGGTATTCGACATGAGCCAGACCGACCCCATCGACCCCGAGGCACAGGACCCGAGCACCATCGCCCACAAGCTCACCGGGGAGGACCCCAGCGGCATCGTTGACGCCGTAACCGACTACCTCACCGGCCAAGGCTGGACCGTCACGCGCGAACCCATCCCCGGCACGGCCAACGGCTACACCACCACCGACGGAAGCCGCCGCGTCGTCGTGGATTCGGACCTCTCCCCCGCGCAAGCCGCCAAAACCGCACTGCACGAGGCCGCACATGTCATCCTGCACGCCGAGGAGGACCCCGCCGAATACGTCGAGCACCGAGGCATCAAGGAGACCGAGGCCGAGAGCGTGGCCTACGTAGTTGCCGGAATTCTCGGACTCGACACCAGCGCCTACAGCATCGGCTACGTGGCCGGATGGAGCCAGGGAAACGCCGAGACTATCAAGGAAACCGCCGCCCACGTACTGCGCACCGCGCACACCCTGGCCGAGGCAATCACCGAGAGCGAAGAGGAAACCGAAGCCGCCTAAAAAACTCTCCCGAATAGTACTATCACCCTTGCTTTTCAGTAACGGTGATAGTACTATTAGAGTTATAAGGAACAAGCAAGAGAAAGGAAAGTGTCATGTCTGATAGCTCCGAGTGGCAGGCAAGGGCCGACGAGGAAAACCGCATCAATCGCGCGGCAGAGAAGTCCTGGAAAGAAATGTTCCCCGAAGAGGTGGAGGACGGGCCCAATCGAGGGTCTCACAACTGTCGGATAGGCCGAGCAGGTGGCCCCTGCTCGGTAACCCACGAACATGTGTGAGTAAGGCCCCGGCCCGCAACCACTCAGCGAGTCTGAGCGGTCACCCCATACGGTCTAGACCGCGATGAGAAAGCAGAAATGTTTCGATTTGACAAGGCGGACTCAGGGACCGGGTGCAACAGTGTTCGCGACGTGCAGGTCAGGCCGTCCGACCCAGCGGGAGACCAGTGCCACGCGGTGTGACTCGACCGACGAGGAGCGGCGCCGGGGAGCCTGCAGAGAGTGCACCGTGCACTGTGGTGGTGGAGATCATGTGCGTTGAAACCACAGACGAGGAAGCTGCGGAGACCTAGCGTAGAGCCATCGACGGACGATCGTCAGTTGAGTCGTAACGCCACCCAAGGGGAAGTCATGTCAGATCAGTTGTGGTCAAAGAGTGCTACCGAGCTTGCCGGATTGGTTCGCTCCAAAGTCGTCTCAGCGACCGAGGTCGTAGAAGCACATCTTCAGCGGATCGAGGACGTGAATCCGGAGCTCAACGCCATTGCCGTCGTGCTGGCGGATGATGCCCGGCAGTCTGCCCGCATCGCTGATGAGAAGACTCGAACGGAGCCAGACCAGCTGGGCAGACTTCATGGCGTCCCGATCACCCTCAAGGTGAATATTGACCTCGTCGGTTCGGCGACCTCGGACGCCGTACCCGCTTTCAAAGACTTCTACCCGCCTATGAACACGCCTCTAGTGGATCGACTCTTGGGGGAAGGCGCCATAGTTGTCGGTCGAACGAACATGTCGGAAATGGGCATGCGCCCGACAACCGACAGCACGCTGCATGGACTCACGAGAAACCCATGGCATCCGGGGCGCACGGCTGGCGGATCGTCAGGCGGCGAGGGCGCCGCCCTCGCATCTGGCATGTCGG
This sequence comes from Paenarthrobacter sp. TA1.8, assembly GCF_048595705.1. Classification (NCBI taxonomy): domain Bacteria; kingdom Bacillati; phylum Actinomycetota; class Actinomycetes; order Micrococcales; family Micrococcaceae; genus Paenarthrobacter; species Paenarthrobacter sp. TA1.8. Next base: position 44,908 of record NZ_CP184289.1, on the reverse strand, counting down.
CGCTGGGAGTCGGGAATGATCTCGGTGGTTCTCTGCGGAATCCTGCGCATTGCTGCGGCATCTCGACTCTGAAGCCCACCCCCGGCCGTATTCCGTGGGCGGACTCAATCCTGCCGCCTGACGGCCCGCTCTCCTTCCAAATGATGGCGGTGCACGGCCCCATGGCGCGTCAGGTGGCGGACGTTCGGCTGGGCATGGAGATCATGAGCGGTGCTCACCCACGCGACCCCTACTCGGTTGACGTTCCGCTGTACCGCGCCGATTCCAACCAGCCGTTCAAAGTCGCCGTCATGGCGGCGCCTCCTGGAGCACCAACAGACCCAGAGGTGTCCTCTGTGGTTCGCAAGGCAGGGGAGGCGGTGGCCGCGGCTGGCTACGAAGTCGACGAGATCGATGCTCCCGAGTATTTAGAGACGAGGCAGATTTGGCTCGACTTCCTGATGACCGAAGTCAATGTTCTTCAGGATCTCATAACCGAAGCGATGGGCCCTGCGGGACGCCAGTTCCTGAGCGACTTGTTCGACCACGCGGGCCCGCTTGACCTTCCCGGGTACATCGACCTGTTTGTGCGGCGTCGTCGGATGAGCAGGGTCTGGAACGACTTTTTCCAAGAGTACCCGGTGATTATCGCGCCCACGTGGCTTGATGTCGCGTTCGAGCACGACTGGGACTTGAAGTCGGTTGCGGACACTGTGGATATGTTGGGGCCGATCCAGCCTGCCAACGTTCTAGGTCTTCCGGCGGCTGTGACCTTCGGGGGCCTCGCAAAGGGTATGCCTGTTGGTGTCCAATGCATCGCTGCGGCCTTCCACGACGATCAAGCGATGCAAGTCGCTGAGGTCATCGAGGCCGCTGTGGGAGCAACCCGCCCCGTCTCGCCGTTCATCAACGCTGGTTAGACCGACGATCGGCTCCGCCGCAGCCGTCACGCGATGCCCGAGCTTGCCATGTCTTTCCGCAAGCGGCTCGGGCCGCCTGTACTCGGTAAGGCCATTAGAAGTCTACGGATTGCGTGTGGGAGACCGCCGCTCTGGGATGAGTGTGTGGTGTGCCCACGATCGCGCGTGTAGCGGGCCACGGGAGATCCATCTGACTCGCACGGCGGACATTTCGGGCCTCAGGCCACTTGGTTGTTAAGAAAGGACGGCCCGTGACATTCGTCATCACCGGCGGTTGCTGCAACGACAGTTCCTGCATCCCCGTCTGCCCGGTGCAGTGCATCCGTCCAAGACCCGGAGACCCGGACTTCACGACGGCCGAGCAGCTCTACATCGACCCGGCGACGTGTATCGATTGCGGCGCTTGCATGGACGAGTGCCCCGTCGACGCGATCCACGGGGAGTGGGACCTGCCCAACCAGCTGGGTGATCACCTAGCCATCAACGCCGAGTACTTCGCTGACAATCCGATCGAGGCCTCGCCGCCGCCAGACCGACACCGGCGGGCGCTGCCGGCGGGATCGGAGGTGCGAGTCGCCGTGGTCGGCACAGGACCAGCCGGGTCCTACGCGGCGGCTGAGCTTTGCGAGATCGAAGGAGTTCAGGTCTCGGTCTTCGACCGCCTGCCCACACCGTTCGGCCTGGTCCGCGCCGGTGTGGCACCGGACCACGACAGCACGAAGCTGATTACCCAGCGCTTCGCCTCGGTGTTCCGCCGCGCCAATGTTCACTGTTATCTCAACGTCGAGATTGGCAAGGACCTCACGGTCGAGGAGCTGCTCGACTCGCACCACGCCGTCATCTGGGCAGCGGGCGCCTCGGACGACCGCAGGCTCGGGGTCGAGGGGGAGGACCTCGACGGCTGCGTGCCTGCACGCGAGTTCGTCGCTTGGTACAACGGTCATCCGGACCATGCTCAAGAGCAGTTCGACTTCAACGGCGAGACAGCCGTCGTCATCGGCAACGGCAACGTCGCGCTGGACGTTGCGCGTGTTCTCACCCTGCCGAGCACCGCGCTGGCCAGGACCGATATCGCTGATCACGCTTTGCGTGCGTTGGGCGGCAGCAACGTCGGCCGGGTCGTGGTCGCCGGTCGTCGGGGGCCTCAGCACGCGGCCTACACGGCAGGGGAGCTGGCAGCCCTGGTCCGAACCCCCGGGATCGACGTCGCCGCGGTGCCGGTCGAGCTGAGCTCCGTTGCCTTGCGCACCGACCGAGCTTCCTCGATCCTCGCGAATCTTCCAGAGGCGATGGCGCAGCCGAAGGGGATCCACCTCCGCTTCGGCCTCACTCCCACCGCGATCCGCGGCCAGGACCGGGTTGAGGGGGTCGAGTTCGTGGACGCCGAGGGTCGCACCGAGTTCGTGAGCGCCGCCCTGGTGATCAAGGCCATCGGGTACCGCGGACGTCCGGTGCCAGGGCTGCCCTTCGACGCCACGAGCGGCACGATCTCGAACGTAGCCGGCCGCGTGGTCGACCCCGCTACTGGCGAGACCCGGCTCGGTCTCTATTGCTCCGGATGGATCAAGCGCGGTGCCACGGGTGTGATCGGGACGAACAAGCACGACTCGGCGGAGACGGTCGAGGCCTTGCTGCACGACTACGAGGCTGGGCGGTTGGAGACGCCGTCGATGAGTCGGGAGGATTGGGATTCTGCACTGCGCACAAGGGTCTCAGACATCGTCGACGAGAAGTCGTGGCATCGCATCGACCAGGCTGAGCGCGCAGCTGGCAAGGACGAGGGCCGGCCACGCCGCAAGATCGTCTCGGTGGATGACCTGCTCAACGCCTCGCGTGCCTGATCACTGTTCCGCGGACGTCCGGCGTGTGTGCGGCGTGAGCGTGGTGCCTTGAGCAGTGCCTACCACTCGCCAGGCGGCCTCCCGCGCAGAGTCAGCCAGCGCCGTGTAGTGCACGCCATGCGAACGCGGGCCGACAGCGGAGGCGACAGCCAGAACGGTCACCGAGGTGACCCGGCCGTCGGGAACGCCCAGATCGAGACGGTCGTACCCCGGAAAGCACCCCTGGGTGCCGCTGACCTTGGTCGCGAGGTCGCGGCGGACTTGGTCGAAGGCGCGCAGGATCGCGGCCGGGTTGATGGAGTCGGACGGTCCAGTATCCTCGCTCAGGACAATGCGACGCCAAACCGCGGTCTCCCTCATCGGTGCGACGAGGTCGTCATGGCGGTTGGGCATGGTGCTCCGTCGTCGGAGGAGGTCGGGAAAGTGGTCGCTCACGGGTAGTCCTCGCAGTCGGTGGGCCTCTGCGACCCGCTGAACCGCCAGGCATGTCGCCGCCGTACGAAGCGACACGCCACGTGAGGTCGCCTCGGCGAGCACGTCTTGCCAAGGCGGTGTGCAACCTCTCGGCGAGACGCGACTCGACCGCCGCTGGCACCAGCAGGTCCACCTCGAGCGCCAGCAGGCCAACGTTGGTCAGGGCGTCCGATCCGGGAAAACACTCGACGCTGCCCGTCCGGTCGACGTGCGCCTCGAGCGACGTGATGTCGAGGCCATCGGCGCAGAAAGCGGCGCCGAACTGGTCGCTGACCGCACGTACGCAGGCACCGGCCTCTCGGAGGAGGCGGGCCGCGCCACGGCCGACATTGCCAAAACCCTGTACCGCCGCGGACGCGCCGCCGTGGTCGAACCCCACGTGGTCCAAGGCCATCAGGGCCACGTTGACGACGCCGCGGGCCGTCGCGTTCGCCCGGCCGTGGGACCCGCCCAGCGCGACCGGCTTTCCGGTGGCGGCGCCGAGGACCGTATGGCCGCTGGCGACGGCGAAGGTGTCCATCATCCAGGCCATCGTCTGCTCGTTGGTCCCGATGTCGGGCGCCGGTATGTCCTTGTTGGGTCCGAGCAGCGGCATCAGCTCGGCCGTGTAGCGACGGGTGATCCGCTCGAGCTCAGGGGAGGAGTAGAGGCGCGGATCTACTCGTACCCCGCCCTTGGCTCCGCCATAGGGCACCTCGAGCAGGGCGCATTTCCATGTCATCAACATGGCGAGCGCCCGCACCTCGTCAAGGTCGACGTGGGGGCTGTAGCGCAGACCGCCCTTCGCAGGCCCGCGCGAGAGGTTGTGCTGCACCCGGTGACCGGTCAGCACCTGGATGGTTCCGTCGTCTCGCCGGAAGGGGATGCTCACGGTGACTTCGCGACGCGCTACGGCGAGCATGCTGTACATGCCGTTGTCGAAGCTGAGGATCTCAACCGCGCGAGCTAACTGCGTGCGGGCATCGTCCAAAGGGCCGGAGTCGGCGGTAGCGGGTTTCGCCTGACCAGGGGCGTCGAGCAGCGCCACCGAGGAATGGTCGTCAGGCATCGTATCTCCGTCGTCTGCGTGTCAGTTACTGATCGTGGCTGAAGGCCTCGCGTCCAGTGTCGATTGCCGTAGGCCCTCGAGGCACTTACGCAGTGTCCGATTGCGGGGCGACGACCGACGCGCCGTTGGCCTGGCGTGCCGCCGCCGACGGGTTGTCTCACGATGAGGTCGGAACGGACAGTTCGTCTGTGGGCTGAAGCGATCGCGTGACCCATGGTGGGACGGCGGCTGACCGAGTCGCCATGATCCGAGGGCGAGGGACCGAATCGATGAGCGTCACCAGTGAACGAGCCGACCAGACCGAGACCGAGTCCGAGGCAGAGCGCGCCTACCGGCTCGACCGTAAGCACGTCTTTCACTCCTGGTCGGCACAGGATGCCCTCGACCCGATGGTGATCACGCGAGCGGAGGGGTCGTTTGTGTGGGATGGGGATGGGAAACGGTACGTCGACTTCTCGAGCCAGCTGGTCAATACCAACGTGGGTCATCAGCACCCAAAGGTCGTGGCCGCCATCCAGGCACAGGCCGGCACTTTGTGCACGATCGCCCCTCCGTACGCCAATGACGTGAGAAGCGAGGCCGCGCGGTTGATTGCGGAGGTGACGCCGGGCGACCTGGACAAGGTTTTCTTCACGAACGGTGGCGCCGACGCCAACGAACACGCTGTGCGTATGGCACGTCTGGTCACCGGCCGTCCCAAGGTCATGACGACCTACCGCTCGTATCACGGCGGCACGACGACTGCTGTCAACATGACAGGTGATCCCCGCCGCTGGCCGAATGATGTGGGTTCATGTCGGCGGCCATGAAATTCTGCCCGGAGACGGCCACGAAACTGCCCGCTGGCGGACATGAAACCTGCCCGGTGGCGGTCATGGGATCTGCCCGACACGACGTCGTCTGCCTCACCGGCTCCGACGGTTGAGGCCCCTCCTCAGGTGCGATCGGCGGTGCTGAAGCGCCCGTCGCCCTGAGGAGGGACAACTTGAAGTCTGCCGAGGAGATCATGGAAATCCTGGATGCCTACGACCTGACAGGGTCGTTGCGTGATGCCGGCGAGCTGGCCGGATGCTCGCACCACACGGTCAAGCACTACGTGGACCGCCGTGCTGCCGGGGGTGAGCTGGACAAGGCCGTGACTCGGCCGCAGTTGATCGATGAGTACCTGCCCAAGGTCGAGGAGTGGATCGAGCGGTCCAAGGGCAAGGTCCGTGCCGACAGAGCGCACGAGAAGCTGCTCGCGATGGGCTACAAGGGTTCGGAGCGCACCACCCGTCGTGCGGTCGCATCGGTGAAGAAGTCATACCGGTCAGGACATGTGCGGGTCCACCGGCCCTGGGTCACCGAGCCGGGGATGTGGCTGCAGTACGACTACGGCGACGGACCTGTCGTCGACGGCGTCAAGACGGTTCTGTTCGTGGCGTGGCTGGCGTGGTCGCGGTTCCGGGTCGTGATCGCGCTGCGCGATAAGACCATGCCGTCCGTGTTCGCCGCGCTGGACCAGACCTTCCGCCGGTTGGGTGGGGTGCCGACCTACGTGCTGACCGACAACGAGAAGACCGTCACGACCGAGCACATCGCCGGGATCCCGGTCCGCAACGGACAGCTCGTCACCTTCGCCGAGCACTACTCGGTCGTGGTCCACACCTGTGTGCCGGCGGATCCGGCGTCCAAGGGCGGCACCGAGTCGTCGGTGAAGATCAGCAAGGCCGACCTGGTGCCCAAGGACACCAACCTGCGTGAGGAGTACGCGTCGTTTAGCGAGCTCGAGGAGGCGTGTGAGGCGTTCTGTCAGAAGGTCAACACCCGGGCTCACCGGACCACGAAGCGGCCACCGGTCGAGATGTTGGCCGAAGAGCGGACACGGCTACACCCGGTCCCGACACAGCCGCACACAGTCGCGTTCGGCACCACCCGGGTAGTGCCGGGCAACACGCCGATGGTGATGTTCGAGTCCGGCCAGTACTCGGTGCCACACACCCTGCTCGGCGCCACGGTGTGGGTTCGTGCCCAAGGACTCGGCGACGGCGAGGAGGTCGTCATCGTTCACGTCGGCGAGGACGGACCCGCCGAGGTCGCCCGCCACGCGCGCGCGACGCCGGGCACGCCGAGGATCAACGACGAGCACTTCCCACCGCAGCCGGAAGGTCCGTTGAACCGGCAGCCGCGAGCGAAGAACCCAGCGGAAGCCGAGTTCCTCGACCTGGGCGAGGGCGCCCGCCTGTGGCTGGTCGAGGCCGCTGCGGCGGGCACGCCGCGGATGAGGGTCAAGATGGCCGAAGCCCTCAGCCTGGCCAAGCTGTTCGACCCCGTCGAGGTCGACTGGGCACTCGGCCACGCCGCCGTCCACGGCCGGTTCGCCGAGGCCGATCTGTCCTCGATCCTCGACCACCACGCCCGGCAACCCGCTGTTGGCGAGCACCGTGCCGGCGAAGAACGGTCGCTGACCCAGGGCACCGCCGGATGGGCACGTCTCGGCCAGCACGACAGCCAGCACGACAGCCGCGAGGGGAACGAGGTGACCCGATGACGACCAAGACCACCACACCATCGATGGCGTCCGCGCCGCCGTTGCCGGCCGAGTTGGAGGACCTCTTGCGGCGGCTTCGGCTGCCCCACATCCGTCGCCACGCACCGGAGGTCGTCGCGACCGCGAAGGCCCAACGCTGGGAGCCCGCCGAGGTGCTCAAGGCTCTGTTCGCCGAGGAGGTCGCCGGAAGGGAACGCTCCGCACTGGCCACCCGCAGGGCGGCTGCGGGGTTCCCGACCGGGAAGACGTTCGATGCGTGGCAGCCCGAGGCATCCTCGATCCCGGCACCGACCCAGCAGGCACTCCGCACCCTGGAATGGGTCCACCGTCGGGAAAACCTCGTCGTGTGCGGGCCGTCGGGGACCGGGAAGACGTTCCTACTGGAGGCACTCGGTCACCAAGCCGTCGAGGCCGGGTTGAAGGTCGCCTGGTTCACCCTGGAAGACCTCGGGGTCCTGCTGCGCCGCCATCGTGCCGACGACACGGTGTCCAAGGCCATCGCCCGTGTGCTGCGCGCCGATCTCGTTGTCGTCGACGACATCGGCCTGTTGCCGGTCGCCCAGGATGCCGCCGAGGGGCTCTACCGGCTCGTCGACGCCGCCTACGAGAAGCGGTCGGTCGCGATCAGCTCGAACCTGCACCCGTCCGGGTTCGACGAGCTGATGCCCAAGACGCTGGCGACCGCCACCGTCGACCGGCTACTGCACCACGCCCACGTGTGCCAGACCAGCGGAGACTCCGTGCGACTTACCCAGGCACTCGCCGGCCGAGGGGTGAGTCCCTTGAGCTGAGTGCTCTGGTCGGTGGTGGCCGCAAGCCCACTGGGCAGATCCCATGGCCACCACCGGGCAGTTCTCGTGACCGTCAGCGGGCAGGTCTCACGACCGCCCCTGGGCAGTTCCTACTGTCCCTTGACAGACCCGCCGAGGACCTGCTCTGGGGTTAGGTCGCCGTTGGCGGTCGGGTGCCACAGGTACACGCCTCGGGGATAGCGGGCGGCGAAACTGTTGGTGACCGACAGTTGCCGGCCGGCGCAGCACGGGCAGCCGTTGAAGCCCTTCTTCAGTGACTGGGTGATGCCAGCCGGGCCAGCCCACCATCGGTGGTCGTCGGCGACCGGGCACGACCATGCGCGTCGATGGCTCGATCTGGACCCTATGCGAGCCGGGTTGGTGTCACCATTGGCGGCTGCGTCCCACAGCGCAAGAAGTTCGGGAACCTCGACGACCGCAGTCTCAAACCGCCTGGCCATGCCACTCACAGTGCGCTCACCCTCTCCAGGCGCCAGCAGCAACGGGAGGCCACGGGCGAGGCCAGGTGCCGGCGACGGTGACGGTGACGGTAGCGGTGGGCGCCGACACCGGTTGCCAACCTCTTCTTGCATCTCGACAGCCGCCAGGGCCCGACGGTCATGTTTCGAGCAGATCTGAAGCTCCTATGTCTGGTCAAGCGGTCGCGAGCCATGCTCGGTAGCGGCTGACGACCTCGGGGGTGACGAACTGGCCGCGTTCTGTGCGGCTGATCGTCACCGGGGCAAGTCCGAGTGCGGCGGCGGCCGCGCCGATGGTGATGTTCTTGGCTTGTCGGGCTGGGCGCAGATCGTGGATGCCGAGGTCCTGGTGTGGACGGGTCAGCTGCTTGAACATCTCGCGTGCGATTGCTCGCTTGAGCAGTCGCAGGATCTCGGGGGTCGAGCGGCCTTGGTCTCGCTGCCGTTTGACGAAGGCCTTGGTCGGCGGGTGATTGCGCATGCGCGCCAGCGCAATTGTGTGCAGGGCGTGGTTCGCTCGGCGGTCGCCGCCGCGGGAGAGTCGGTGGCGGGTGGTCTTCCCCGAGGATGCTGGCACCGGGGCGGTACCGCATAGGGCCGCGAAGGAGGCTTCGGTGCGGAGCCGGTCGGGGTTGCCGCCGGAGGTGATCAACATCTGCGCGGCGGTGTAGTTGCCTACGCCGTGCAGGTGCAGCAGGTGGGGCGCGGTCTGCTCGATCAGCGAGGTCAGCTCGGCGTCGAGTTTGGCGATCTCCTTCGTCAGGGCGTGGTGGCGTTGGGCCAGCGACTTCAGTGCGGTCAGAACGAGGCGCTCCTCGAGGTCGGCGTGGTTGCCCGGGCGGCAGCTGCCTAGTGCTTGGACCAGCCGTGCCGATGTCAGGTTTCGGTACTTCTCTCGCAGGCGCACCGGTGAGGTGATCAGTTGCTGACCGATCTGGACCTGCGCGGCGGCCCTGGCCTTGACCGCTGAGCGTCGCGCGTTGTGCAGGGCGCGCAGTGCGGTGATGTCGGCCTTCTTGGCGGCTGCGGTCGCTCGGCCAGCGAGAACCGCGTGTGCTGCTTGGTAGGCGTCGATCGGATCGGACTTCCCCTCTCGTCGACGCACGGCTCGTTCGGGGCGGAGAACTTCGTGAACAGTCAGGTCCGCGGCGAGGGCTGCGCGGGTGATGCCGACGCCGTATGAGCTGGTGCCCTCGATGCCGAGACCGATCACCTGGCCGTGGCTGCTGAGGAACTCCAGCGCATCGCTGTAGCCGGTCGGGGTGGTCGGGAACTCCTGGTCGCCGAGCTGGCGGCCCCAGGGATCGATTGCTGCGACGTGGATGGTGTCGGCATGGGTGTCGATCCCGCCGATGATCGTGCCCGGGGCTATCGCGGTCACTGTCATGATGAAACTGCCTTCCGTGTCGATTCGGTTGGTCGACGCCGGTCGGGCGAGCAGACAGGACACTGATGAGGCTTCGCCAGGCTCTTATGAGGTCATGTCCGCCCGGCCGGCGAGCGGGACCCCGAGGGTCGGACGGTCCAATTGATAGTCAGGCCAGCAGGCCGACAGTCGGTGCCGGAGTCACGACCCTCGGGGCCTGAACATCATCAGTGTCGGCGGCGTCTGGGATCATCGAACTGTGCCTGCCGGAGGTGCGCGCAAGGACGAAGGGGTCACCACATGGCCAGGTCGGCAGATGGGCTGCTCTCCCAAATCGAGGACGGCGCGCTCGATAGTTCGACGCCCCTCGCCGATACTCTGCGCAAGTGTGTCGCCCTCGGCGGGCAAGCCGGCTCTGCCGAACTGAGGGACTGGGCGAGGCGCGAACTGGACGGCTACGGACCCCAGGACGAGCTCCCCGACTACAGGACAGTCGGTGCCATCATCGCCATCGATGGCGCCACGATGACCGCGGTCATCACCGGCCAACAGATCGCCCACAGCGCTTTGCCCGAGTTCGCCCAGCCGCACATCAAGGAGGAGGTCGAGCTCCGATACGGCGTCGCCCAGCTCGAGCACATGGTCAAGAGCGAGAAGGGTGGCAACATCAAACTCCAGCACCCCGGGATGCCAGACGTGGCTCGCGTCATGAATAGCGACGCTCCCTACGGCAACAGCATCAGCAGCGTTTACTGGAGCGTCTCCGCCAACTCGGTACTCGGGGTGCTCGACCGGACACGCACGGCACTAGTGTCGTTGGTGGCCGAAATGCGCGCAGCGGGGGTCCATGGGCAGGATCTGCCATCCCCTCAGGCGGCGGCCCAGGCCGTCAACGTGGTCCTCCACAACGCCAAGCGGAGCGTCATCAACGTCAGCTCCGCCCATGCGACAGGAGCGGGTTCCGCCACCGCTCACGGCGCCGTCGACCAAAGTGGCGCAACCAACAGCTCGCGGGTTCCCAGCTGGGTGCGGGGGCCGTGGGGCTTCGCTGTCGGCGCCGCGACGATCGTCGCCGGAGTAGCCGGGGTGGCGACCTGGCAAGGGTGGAACCCCTTCTGAGATCTCCTTCTGTTCCGAGGAACTGGTCGGTCCTGCGGTCGCGCTATCGGGTCCGGAACCTCCCTGCAGAGATTAGGGGTGACGGTTCGACGGCCTACGTTGACCACTCGGGCTTGGCTTCGCTCGACGAGGCTCTGTGCTACGCCGCCGGACTCGCCAGCGACTGACGGCTGGCTGAGGGGCGCCATGGCTGGTCCCCGGCAACAGGTTCCTCAGAACAGTGCCATCTGCGCCTCGTCGACCGACGCCAGCGCGCGGGCGATCCGCTCGTCATCCCAGCCGTCCGCAACCGCAGCTCGCAGCGCGAGCGACCGACGGTACATCGCCTCTCGGCCGAACATTCGACTGCGGTAGCCGCGCGCACCGCCGCGGCCATGCTGCGCGATCCGGGAAAGGTTCGCTGCTTGTGTGGACCCTTCGAGGTGATCCAGCAGGGTGCCCTCGGCGCGTACGCAGATCGGGTTGTCACACACGACGTGCTCGACCACCGGGGGAAGGTCGATCGACACTCCCTCGGCAAGCGCCCAGGCCACTCGATGAGGCCTCAGCACCCTCTGGCGACCTTCCCGGGAGACCCAAAAGCGCCCGTACCCGTCGTCAGCGATCGCGGCTGTGCCGCCCCCGGCCCACAACCAACAATCGGTCTCCCGAGGGCCCTTCACGACGCGCGACCAGAACCGGTCGACCTCGTCCGCCGTGAGCTGCATGCGGCCAACGTAGACGCCGGCACCGACACTTTGGGTGCGGTCCTTGCCGTGGTGCTCAGCGGCAGGTGGCCGGACTGGGGCCCGGGAGGGTGAAGAGTCCTTCGTCCGGTGCCACCGTCGGCGACGGAGCGGTGGTCGGGGCCAGTAGCGCGCCGGCCTGCAGGGCTGCGGATTGGGTCGGCGCGGCCGGTGCGGCTGGTTGCTGGCCGAGGAGCTCGAGGAGGTCCACGGGTTCGTCATCGACGGTGAGCGGGAGCGCGCGCGAGATCGCCGCCTTCTGGCGGTCCCGCACGTCACGCAGTGCGACGAGGTGCTTGCCGTAGACCTCGTCCCACTCGGCCTGAGCCTCCTGGTGCTCCTCGTCGGAGTCGAAGCGTCTGCGCCAGGGCCAGCCGCCGCGTGCATCGCTGAACTCACTCCAGCTGCGGTTCTCGTCGCGCTCGTCGCGCCGCAGCGTGTCTAGCTCGGTCCGCAGCTCCTGCGGCAGGGTCGCGCCGTACGCTGCGGCCTCGGCCCAGGTCACCTTCAACACGACCTTCGGCCTGATCCGGCGCCAGGCCTCCGTGTCGGTGCCGGCTGCCTTCATCGCCTCGGAGAACCCCGAGTGGTCTTCGAGCCAGACCGCCTTGCGGTTGTAGTTGATCCAGCAGCCTTCCTGCGGTGCTGAACGGCCGCCTTCCAGTGTCCCGCGTTCGCGGAGGCGATCGAGGAGAGCGTCAGCTGCCATTGCGGAGCCCAGTGCACCCAGCAAGTTCTGCTGGTCCCGGTTCAGCATCGCGCTCGGCCCTGTCCTACCTGACGGGCGCGGCCGAGACCGCGAGCCGCTGGCCGTCTTCGTCCTGGTGCCGACGGGCGGTCTCGTTGTGGGCCTGGTCGAGGGCGGCCAGCTGCAGCGTTGTGCTGCGCCCGCTCTCGGGGACGGCGGGGTCCTCGGCGGGGATGCGGGTCGGCTCCGCGTAGTGCTCATCGAGTTGGTCGACGATGCGGGAGCACACTGCGTTGAGCCGAGGGTTGTTCGCGACCTTGTTCTGGGCGTACATGACGCTGGTGTGGTCCTTGCCGAAGTAGGCCGCGATCGCCGGCAGGGTCAGGCCTCCGCGCCGGGCTGCCGTCATGGCCACGGCGCGGGCGTCGGTCACCGCTCGGTGGCGGTCGGCGCTGAGCACCGCGTCGCGGGTGGTGCCGAAGGACTGCGCGGCGGTGGCGATCGCGATAGCGCAGATGCCGTCGGGTCCGACGTCGGCCACCTCGCCAGTCGCGGTCTCGGCGGCGTTGACCTGGGTGGCCAGTGCGATCGCGAGCGACCGCAGCTGCTCAGCGTTCATCTGGTCGAGCGTCCGCTCGACGGCGGACTGATTCGCGTTGGCGACCAGCGCAGCGAATGCCGCCGCCTGCTTGGCGGTGAGTTCGCTATCTGGTGCAGCCGCCTCGGCGGGCTGGTTCTGCTGGTCGTCGACGAGCCGGAGCCGCCGAGTGCTGTTGTCTGGAGTGGCCATCGCGGCTACCACCTTTCGTGAAGGTCGTCGTGGTCGGGCTTGGCGTCGTCGGGTTGGGTGGCGGCCGCGGCCAGTTCACCGGCGCGGTCGACGTCGTCTCGATAGCGCTGCTTGCGGCCGCGGCGCACCGGCGTGGAGGCGTGGCTCTCGTCGCGTTCGCGCCGGGGCCGGGGCTGGTGCTTGCTTGGCTGGCAGCCGTCGCCGAGCCGGTCCCGCAGCCGCTCGAGGAACCCCGGCAGCCCGTAGCGGTGCCAGTCCTCCAACGCCGCCGGGGTGACGGCGAAGCTGGTGTAGTAGCGGCTGCAGGCCAGCACCGCGAGGTCGTGCACCAGGTGCGGGTGCGCGGGCCAGCACTCAGGGATACCGGGGCGGGTCACGTTCCACAGATGCTGCTCGTTCACCCACATCGCGACTAGGTCCAGCCACGCCCACAGCTCGGAGCGCATCAGCCCGGTGCATGTGGCCGGGTCCCACGGCCGCGGCATCTGCGCGAGCTCGCGCAGCTCGTCCTCATCGGCCGGCGGTTCGACGGTGGCTTGCTGCAGCTGCTCCATCGCCGTGCGGATCGTGGGACCGGGCTCGGGAAACGGGCGCACCATCAGCCCGACCAGCGGCATCATCCCGTTGCCGTTCGGTGCGGCGGCCCCACCCGCTGCGCGGGAGGCGACCTGAGAGGGGTGCATCGTCGTCATCGGCTACTCCTCGCCTACTTGGGCATCCCGAGCCGCTGCCGGGTCCTGGCCACCGGCTCGGTCGGCGTCGGGGGATCGACGGTCACCGGGTGAATTGGCTGTGCGACGGTCTCGTGGCCGCGGGCTGCGAGCCGGGCACGCTCCTGCGCGGCCAGCAGCTCCTTGCCGCGCTTGCCGTCGATGCAGCGGTGCAGGTTCGCGATGATCGGGTCGTACATCTCCGCCAGAACCAGGGCCTTGCGCTGCTCGATGCGGCGCAGCTCGGCCGGTTCGAGGATCGGCACCCGCCGCTGGTCAAAGGACCGGTCCATCACACCGAACAACTCGTGGCCGCGCGCCGAGTACCGGGTCTCGGTGTGGCTGGTCGACCCGATCAGGTCGGAGAGCTCTTGGTAGAAGCGGATGTCCTTGCCGCCACCGAAGACCACCAGGTTGTTCGACAACCCGTAGATGGTGCGGGCCTCGTCCTCGCCGTAGCAGACCACGAATTGCCGCCAGGTCTGGGCAGCGAGGATGAAGGAGAGCCCGAGGGCACGTTCGTTGGCCATCCGGGTCGACAGCGTCGGGATCGGCGCGGTCGACGGGAGCTCGTCCAGACAGGCCAGGAACGGTGGGCATAGCCGCCCGTGCGGGGAGGTTTCCCCAAGCCGCTTGGCGGTGTCCAGGATCTGCTCGGTGACTGCCGTCATCAGCGGCGACGCACTCGCGTACGGGTCGTCGCGGCCGAGCAGATAGAGCGTGCCGCCCGCCCGGATCAGGGCCTCGAGGTCGGTCGCCGGTCGCGTCGCGGAGGGGACGCAGCGTTCCCGGATCGAGCGCTGGAAGAACAGCGCCATGGACTGCTGGACGGTGGTGATCGTGTTGCCGGCGGTCCGCTCGTCGCCGTACAGGGCTCCGCGCAGTAGACCGTCCCACAGCGGCTCCGCGGCCGGGTGGGTACGCAGGATCTCTTCGGCCTGCGGGTACTCGCGTGGGCTGGAGACCCACATCAGCACCTCGTCCAACCCGATGCCGGCTATCGCCGCGGCGTGGAAGTAGGCCTGCAGGACCTTGGCGCACTCGCCGGCGTAGAACCGGGCGGCTTGGTCGGAGGATTGAGAGGTGGCGCCCTTGATGGTGCCGTTGGCGAACGCCTTCGCGCGCCGTTCAGCGAGCATCGCGTCCTCACAGCCATTGATCGGGTCCCACACCAGCTCCGGGGTGCCGGGGGCGGCGTTGAACGGGTCGAGGACCGCGACCGGTCGGCCGTCGCGTTGACGGGCCTCCAGGGTGAGGAACAGATCCTCGGGCTTCGTGAGGGTCACCAGCGCGCCACCGGGCGCATCGAGCAGGGCGGGTACCAGCAGGTCTAGAGTCTTGCCGGAACCCTGGGGGCCGATCACGCACGTGGTCCGGTCGAAGGGCACCCACAGTTCGGGTCCGCTGCGCCCGGCCTGGCCGAGCCGCCAGCCCACCTCGTGGGGGTTCACGTGCTTGAGGGCTGTGGTCACGTTGGCTTCCTTTCCGCTGTGCATTTGGGGTCGGCTACTTGCTGCCGACGGGGGTTCGGCGCCCGGAGCGGGCGTAGAGGTCTGGCCGGATCACCGCTGCGCTCTTGCGCAGTCGCGGCACCCCGAGGGCCTCCGCGGCCTGCGTGGGGGTTGCAAGGCCGTGCCGGGAGCCGGTGCCGGTCAGGTCGCGCATCCACATGCCGACAACGACGGCGGCTCCGAGCACCAGGAGCTCGCCGAGGAGCGTCAGCACCCACATCACGGCATCCGACGGCAGCGTGTCGGCGACGCCGCGGTGCAGGCCCGCACCGAAGTGGCCGTGCAGCAGCCCGGCGTAGGCGTCCAGAAGGTGCCCGTTCGGCAGCGCGAAGCCCCCTGAGGTGGCCCACGCGACACCGCCCTGGACGACCAACGGCGTGATCAGGAAGAAGAAGAGCCCGGCCAGGAGGACGGCCACCTTGAACTCGCCCGCCGTCGGGGCGATGTTGGTAAACCGTGCGCGCCGGGAACGCTCCATGCTCATCGCGCCACCGCCCATGCACCGGCCGGTGCCTGCCAGCGGTGACACGGGAAGTCCATCGGCCCCCGCTGATCCGGGATGACCGCGACAGTGCCGATCGGCCAGTCCAAGCGACCCTGCCCGTCCAGTACTGCGGCCTCGGCAGGGTCGGCGTGATCGGGTCGGACCAGGCCCAGGCAGTCGAGTTCGTTGTCGAGCAGCGCGCGACCGGCCAGGCTGTTGCCGCCGTGAGAGGTCAGGATCGTTCGCGCCCTTCCCAGCGGCAGGAAGGAGATGCGGCTGTCGTCGAGCAGGTCCATGTCGTCGACCACGACCAGACAGGCTCCCGGACGGCAGTCGCGGCCGACCGGGTTCTCCAGCTTGTCGGGGTGCTCGGGCTGGCAGCGCAGGTCTGCCCATTCGCTGGGTGCTTGGGCGTACACGTGGGCATGTCGCCGGGTGTTCGCCAGCCACCACCGGGTGAGGTAGCGCGCGGTGGTGGTCTTGCCTCGGCCGACGTCGCCGACCAGCAGCAGCGGCCGGGCGCTCCTGGTGTCGAACCCGGCGGCCTGGCCGTCGACTGTGGTGCCGATACGTACGTCCATGCTTGGAAAGGCAACCCAGAACGGCGCCGATCGGACACACCAGCGCGACCGATTTCGACTTTCCGCTGCGATCGCCTGTATTCCGTCGCGGCTTAAGCGGCCACCGCCGGCATCCCGCCCAGGTCAAACGCCTGCTTGGGCAGGGCCCAGGTGACCGAGCCACCGGGTGTTTGGACGTCGGCGAACCCGACGCAGCCATAGACGCCGTTCGCGCTACAGCCGTAGTCGTTGCCGAAGATCTTGCCGCCGCCCACGTAGATCGCCACATGCCCCACACCGTTGCCGGTGTTGTAGGAGACCACGGCGCCCACGGGCGGGAGCGGGTCGAGGCCTGTCCCGTGGGACTGGGCCAGTCCGGCGTTGATGATGCCTTGGGCGACGTCCTGCCCGTTTCCGTAGCCCCGGCCGACGCCGGGGCCGCCATAGAGCGCGTCGACGACCTTGGGGCACTGGTTGTCGTAGGTGCAGGGAGCACCGCTGGTCCACGACAGCCCGCAAAGGCCGTTGGAGGTGTTCATCATGGCGTCGAGGCGGGCCTTGAGTGCGGCCGAGAGCTCACCGGCGACCTGGATAGGCGAGGCGGTGCAGCCGGTGTTGCCGACGTTCGTGGTACCTCCGCCGGTTGCGGCGACCGCTTGGCGGGCGACGTCGAGGAACTGGTGATAGTCGGTCTTCTCGAAGGGGATCCAGTCGGCGAACTTGGCCTCACCCGACCCGGGTCGAGCGGAGTAGAGCGCGAAGGCGTAGCGGGCGTTGAGGAGCGGGTCGAAGATGTCGGCCTGCGTGTTCCATCCGGGCACCTTGCCCTTGTGCTGCGCGGAGATCTGCCACAACCCGAAGTGGCTCCCGTTGGTGGCCATCGGATCCCAGGTCGACTCCACACGGGCGATGGCCACCGCGGTGACCAGGTCCTCCCCGCGGAAGCCGGCCTGGTAGGCGGCCGAGGCCGTAACCTTGGCGGCCTCGAGGTTGCCGGTCGCAGCGACCGGCTGGAGCAGTGTGCCCAGGTTCCCGGAGGTCGGGCACGGCGGGCAGCCGGCCGGCCGGGTGCCGATGGTCGCGTTCGTGCCGGGACCGGCACCATTCATGGCCATGCGTGTGAACAACGCGGGGTGATCGGAGTGGACGGCGGCCTGGCTGATCTCCCAGGTCTCGGTGACTTCCACGGGGGCGGCGTAGAAGTTGTAGATGACGCCCGAGTCCTTGGTGTACCGGTAGCCGGCCGCCGCCATTCGTGGCGCGGCCGCGTTCGGTCCGTCGTTGGGGTGGGAGTTCATGTCGCCACCCACCAGCACCGGCCCGTACGGGGCCAGGACGCCGACCAGGTCGATCAGGTAGTCCATGCCGAGGCCGTACTGTTCGGCGCGGCTCATCGACGGGTTCCCCCACTGGCGGGGGAACCGATAAACGTTGGTCATGTGGTGGACCGCGATGACCGAGACGACCGCACCGTCGGACCGCTGGAAGATGCCCCAGGCGGCGAACCGGTCCCACAGCTTATTCGTGCCCTTGAACACGGTGTGGTCGTCGTCGACGATCTTGACGCGGCCACCGTCGAGCATCGTCCAGGTGTCCGAGCGCCACATGATCGCGCTCCCCATGGCCTGCCCAGCATCATTTGCGTCCGCCGGCTGCGCCTCGCGGTAGGCGTCGTAGCCGGGCGCGGCGGAACGCATCTGTGACAGCGGCACGTCCTCGACCTCGTTGAGCGTGATGAAGTCCGGCGACGGGCCGGCGAGGGCGCGGACACCGGGGTTGAAGCCGCCGCGGGTCTTGATGTTGGCGTTCGCGACCAGAACCTGACCGCGGACCGGCCCACCGGGCGTGGCCGTGATGCTGGCGGGCATCACACCCAGACCAGCGCTAGCTCCTGGTCGACCGGACTCCGAGCCGGCCAGCTGGGCGGTGGTGTGGACGAACGGGTGGTCGGTGTAGTTGTGCGCCTTGTCGTTGGTGCTCCGGTCGACCACGGTGCCGGAGAAGGTGACGGCAGGGCTGCCCATGATCCAGTCGATCTGCTGGTCGCTGGGGTTGGCGGCCGACCAGCCCGGACCGGCCACCGACAGGAACAGGCGCTTGAACCGGGCCTTGTCGTTCATGTCGCCGACGAGGAACAGGGCCGTGTTGGGATCGCTGGCCTGCAGCTGCCGCAGTGCCGTCGCTTCGGCGCGGACCGCGGCGTCGCGCATGGCGTCGGTTCCGCCGACCGCGTTGGCGGGGTTGTGGGCGTTGAGCACCCATACCGATCCCAGGCTGCCGGTTGATGTGAACCGCACCAGCGGGACCTGGATCATCGGGCCGCCGTACCTGATCGAGACGTAGCGGACCTCGTCGACTTTCCACGCCGAGGGCTGATAAGCGATCGCGTCCGCGGTGGATGAGTGCCCTCGGCGCTTGCCGGCCACGATTTCCCACGCCCCGTCAGTGGCATCGAGGAAGGCCTCAGCCTGTGGCGGCTCGAACTCCTGGAACCCGATGATCGAGGCCCCTGAGGCGCCGATCTTGGTCACCATGTTCGGCACACGCTCGCTGTAGGGCCGCTCGCCGGGGTGGGGGTTCTTCTTGTAGTGCGAAGCGCCGCGCCAGTTCAACGTGCCGATCCCGAAAGACCCGCCCGCGGTTGAGGTGGTCGTGGTGGCGCATGCCGCGCGGACCGCCTCGATGTTCGCACTCCCCATGCCCAGCATGAGCAGCATCAGCGGAGCGATGAGCACCAGCGGCAGGCCGAGGAGGATGCCCTTCTTCACGACTACGGCCTCCTCACACAGACGCCGAGCGGGTGCAAGTTCGACGCGAAAAGCGTCAGAAATCCGGCGAACATTCAGGTCACCGGGTCGATCGCGTCGTTGGTGTAGGTGAGGCGCCTTTCGAGAGGCGTGAGCAGCGTCTGCACCTTGTACCGCTGGTCGCCGACCATCCACAGGGCGCGGCCCTTCTCCTGCATCGCCCAGTTCGTGATGACGGACTGCTGCATCTCCGAGAGCCCCATCAGACGGCCGAGCTCGTCGGCGACCGACTCGTCCTGACCCATCAAGATCCGGACGTCGGAGAGGTTGAGCAGGTCCTTGGCAATCTGAGCGGCCTGGCTGCCCTCGTCGCCGGCCGAGAGCGGGTCGGAGGGCTTGTGGTAGGTCACCAGCTGGATGTCGCCCTCGGTGCGGGAGAGCCGCAGGTTGGCGTCCAGCGCCATGACCGCGTCCAGCGACAGCCGGGTCTGCAGCCACGCCTCATCTCGGAGCACGATCCGCCGATCACCTGCCGATGCGGTCTCCCGCATGCCCTGACCCCAGGAGTTGAGGCACATCAGCGCGATGCCGACGGCAACCTTGTTGCCGGTCTCGTGAAGCGAGCGCAGCGACAGCGTCTGGATCGGTGCACGCCAGTCGGGGTTGAAAGTCGACTCGGTGTCGAACATGCCCTGCAGCGATCCCTCGCACAGCGCACCCAGCGCGTCGCGCAGCGGCCGGGTGCCGTCGTAGAAATCCTGCTCGGTGGCGTAGCGGCAGTCCGCGACCAGCTCTTTGGTGGGCGAGTCCAGTGCTGCCCACACCTGCGGGATGGTGACCGGCTTGAGCCGGGAGGCGCCAACAGACCAGCCGGTCAGGTGCCGCAGCACCTTGTTGATGACCCGCTCCTCGGTCGGGGTGAACGTCACGCCCTGGGAGCCGATCAGGCCCCGGATCAGGAACAGCCAGCGGTTGAAGATCACGTTCGCGCGGCGGTGCTGCTCCTCGCGGGTCTGCTTGTCCCAGTCCACGCCGAGCGGGCCGAGGTCGAGTGGGTTGATCCGGCCCGCGAGACCGGGGCCGATGCGGAACGGGTCGACGCCGAGGAACCGGGCGAGGTCCTCGTACTCGTCCTTGACGTCGCCGAGCACCAGGGACCGGTAGCCGTATCGGATCATCCGGAGCATGAACGCCTTGACGGTCGCGGACTTCCCGCGGCCCGGCTTGCCGAAGATGAAGATGTTGGGGTTGGTGACTGGGATCGAGTCGTCGAGCACCCAGCCCATCGGGTCGCAGTAGAACTTGCCGCCCGAGAGGACGTCGTAGCCCATCTCGGCACCCCACGGCGGGAGCCCGTCACCCGAGATCAGAGGCCACAGGACCGGGGTCTCCTCCGAGGTCATCTGATAGCCGGCCAGCGGCGGCATCGTGGCCGCCCACCCATGCCCCATCCGGCGTACGCCGTTGGGCTTGACCGAACCGGGGAACAGTTTCTCAGCCGGGGGATCCGCGACCGGAGCCGCCTTGCGCGGCATCGTGGTCCCGAAGTCCGACAGCAGGTCGTCGATCGTCCGCGACGACGGCCGCGAGGTCTTCGAACCACCACGAGCGCGGGTCTTGGTCGCCGCCACGCTCACCACTCCCCCGTCGTCACGCGCGGCGAGGGGTGCGTGGTCGCCATCGCGTGCAGGCGACCGACCAGCGGCGGTCGCGCCGCGCCCAGGTCAGAGCAGTTCCTCGATCGCGTCGACATCACAGGTGTCTCCTTCGGCAGGGCGGATTGGTGCTCCATGCCTGGAGAAGCAACAGCCCGGCCGCCAAATCGGACATCTGACGACCGGGCTGTTTCACCGGGTCTGCGCGCTTCTCGGGTTAGCGGCGCTTCTTCGGCAGGCCTGCCCCCAGCGGGATCGCGGACACGGCGAAGGCCGCGTCGTGTGCCCCGTCCAGAGGGAGTGGGGTGAAGCCGCTGATACGGATCGAGGCGTCGAGACGGCGGCCGAAGTCCTGGATGTTCCACCCTGCCGGAACCGTGACCGAGACCGCCGAGGACACCTTGACCAGTGAGCGACCCATCTCGAGCTTCTCGTCGCGCTCGTGCAGCTTGCCGACCGACTGGCGGTCCTTGGCCCGTTCGACCTTGCCGGCCTTCTCGCGCAGCGTGCCGGCCATCACCGCTGACATCTGCGCCCGGCCGGTGGCCCGGTCGGCCGCCTGCTGCGAGACCGGCCGGTAGAACACCGTCAGTGCGCGCCGCTCGCCTGGCTGGGATGGGACCAGCACCCGCGCCAGCGCACCCATCCGGGCGCCTTTGCGGGGCAGCAGGATTGTGGAGGAGATCGACTCCCACTCCCCGTGCCGGTAGGACCGCAGTGCGGTCGACGCGTTCGTCGGACCGGCGGCGCCAAGCGGGACACCGGCCGCGATCGCCGGGTCTTCGCGGTGGTGGATCGCCGCGTCCGCGAGCGCGGGCGCATCACCGGGCTCGAAGCCCGTGCGGATCGCCACTGCGAGCTCGGAGCTGTCGAGCCAGTTCACCCGGGTGCAGCCGATCGACCCGGTTAGTCGGGCTTCCACCTCGGCCAGCACCGAGTACAGGATCCTCGCCCGGCCCATCACGCCTCGCCCAGCGCGCTTGGCGTCCTTGTTGATGACGTCCTCGCGAACCACCACGGTAACGAACGCCTCGCGGCGCACGGCTGCGCCGGCGGTCATCGACTCCAGTTGGGCGTTGACCCGGGCTGAAACCTCGGGCTCGTCGGGCCGCGCGTTGTGACGCACCCACTCGTCGCGCTCGGTGCCGTCGTCGGGGATGGTGCGGACCTGAACGACGACCAGGTCGATCTGGTTGCCGGCGGTCGCGGCCTCCATCATCTCGGTGAGGCCGGCGCCCATGCGGAACCGATCTGCGTCGTCGCTCATCCCGATGCCGGGGTGGACGACCCGCGCGGTGGCCGCCCACGTGCGGGTTGCGTGGTTCTGGATGATCGCCGGGCGTGCGGTCTGTCCGGTCATCGGCGGGCCGTCGTGGATCTGGATGCTGGACAGGATGCCGGGCAAGTCCGCCTCGCCCGCGTCGCCGTCGTCCTCATCGTCGTCGGCGTCGCCGAGGTCGAGGTCGCCGGCGGCGGCCTTGGACTGGAACCGGGACCAGCCGAACGCTGCCCCGGCCAGGTGCCGGAACAGGACGCCGATCCACTGGAAGGCCGAGTGGCCTCGGATCGGTAGGCAGGTCAGTAGCGCAATCACGCCCCACATCGGGACGAGGCCGAGCAGTGCGAGCCACTGCCCGATGGCGATCGCCATCCAGGTCGGGAACCCGGCGGCCAGCACCATGAAGAACTGGGGGCCGGTGAGTCCGAAGAGCCAGGCCTGCCGGTCACGGGTCGCGGATGCTCCGTAGACACTCATGCGATGAATGCTCCGTCCTCCACTGCGGCCTGGGCCTCGGGTGGAATGTCGTTGGCGACGCCGTCGCCGTTGGTGTCGTTGAGGGGCCGGAGCTTCTGCCCCGGCTGTCCCTGACGTTTCTGCTTGGGGGTGTGGTCGGTCGGGTAGTAGCCCTGGTTGCCGATGCCGGACTGGCCGAGCACATCGACGCTCATCGAGGCGCCGGCCTGGGCGACCTTCCCGGTCTTCTCCATCGCCCCGCCGACGACCCCGCCGACCTTGCCGCCGAGCTTCTTGAACCCCGAGGACTGGAACCGGTTCGCGGTCTCAGCGTCAGCACCGTTCTCTGAAGTAGTGCGGCCGTCCGAGGCGGTCTCGCTGGCAGCACCAGAGCCGGACGCCTGGGCGCCGGCGCCCTTGCCCTTCAAGAGCCCGGCGACGCCGCCGTTGGCGTCCATCGTCGACCGGAACGAGGCACCCGAAGCGGTGCCGGGGTCGACGAAGGCCAGCAGCCGGAACAACACCAGCGGCATGAAACAGGCCACCAGCATGATGATCGACCCGACCACGGACATGCCGATGTTCTCCGACGTCGAGGAGAAGTGCAGCGCCTTCTCAGCGGGGCTCTGCTCCTCGCCGTCGGGCATGCCGGCCCAGGCGAACTGCGTGCCCATTCCCACCACCAGCGCCAGCAGCGGCTCCATCAGCACGCAGGCCAAGAACCAGCGGATCGACTTCCACATCCACGACTTCGTGCCCTCCGACAGCGCTCCCGCCGCCGCCATGGGCATGGTGGCCACCAGGATCAGCAGCGCCGCCGAGCGCACCATCATGATCACCATGTGACCGAAGGACGCCGGGATCAGGATGAACAGCGCACAGATCCCGAGCGTGGCTGCCTGGGTCGTGCCCGAGACTCGGTCAACGAACCCGTCGCCAGCCGCGTAGCCGGAGAAGCTGTCGACACCGAGCAGCGTGTCCAAGATGCCCTTGGTCAGACCGGAAGCGGCGGCGATGAACCCAGCGCTCACGGTGATCCAGCAGGACAGAACGACGCCGTACTGGACCACCCCGGCCGCCAGGGTGCCGAACCCACGGCCGTCCTGCCGGAGAACCGCGAGGCCGATCTGGCCGAACGCCATCACCAGGGCGATCACCAGGGCGATCCACAAGGTGACCGAGTACAGCTTGGCCAGGTCGGGGTCGGCCACGTTGGGGGTGAAGTTGTCGATCAGTCCGAAGGCGGTCTTGAGCAGCCACACTGCGCCCGACCAGATCGACATCATCATCGACGTGAACCCGTCGGCCAGGCCCTCCTTGGCCTTGTCCCCAAGCCAGTCCAAGGGGTTGAGATCGATCATGGGGACGATGCCCGCAACGGTCTGCGTGCTCATGACTGAGCTCATGACTGGGGCACCTCCAGCCACTGGTAGCCGGCGTCGAAGGAGGCCTGGGAGCCGGGCCACAGCGACGGCGCCGGTGCCGGCTCCTCGCCCTCGCCGATCACCCACCGGCCGTCCTGCCACACCATGCGCTGGCAGTCGGCGGCCGCGACCTGCTGCGACTGGCCCGACGCGGTGGTGGCGGTGATGATGAAGTCGATGCACGGAATGACGAAGTCGTCACCGACCGTGCCCTTGATGAACCCCATCTTCGGCTCTGCGCCGATCGTGATCGTGTTCTGAGCCTCCGAGGACATTCCGGCCGACTCCAGGAGTGCGGCCAAGCCCCGCACACCCGACCAGCTCTCGGCCGTCGGACCACCGGGCGCGGCCCACGCAGTGATGACCTCCTGGGCCACTCGAACCGACGCCGAGGTCAACGCGGTCGTGTCGATCGCGGCCAGCTGAGCCAGGGCGCCCTCCGGCGTGTGCGGGAACCCGGTCGCAACACCGACCTCCCCCACCTCCATCGGTGCCGGGATCTCGAGTGTGCCGGTCTCGCCCGACGACAGACTTCCGGGCTGGGCGGCCTCCAAGGGCGCGTCGGGCAGCTGCTCGTCGGCGAGCTGGTCCTGGGCGGACTGTGCCGAATCGGACCCGGTTCCGTCGCCGGACGAGGAGCCGGTGAGCATGCTGACCACCGACCACACGCCGCCCGCCGCCATGGCGAGTACGACGACAGCCACGGCCCCCAGCAGGATCTGGAGCCTGCGGCGGGTCCATTCGGTGTCGGGGTCAACCAGCTTTGACTGGTAGACGTGTCGGGTCCGGGTGATCATGTCAGCAGCCGTTCCCGACGATGCCGTTGAGGATGGCGTAGATGCAGACGAACGCGATCGCGCCGATCACCGTCCAGAACAGCCCCGAGGCGCCGATCTGAGCGGCCCGGCCCATCTGGCCGAACTTCCCCACGATCAGCGCCCCTGACGAGGCGAAGCCGGCGCCTATGATGATGGCGATCACGCCGTACTTGACCCACCCGAGGATGTCGTTGACGTACGGCTTGACTCCGGTCGGGGCCTGAGCGCACACGTCGCCGACGCCTTCGGCCTTGATGTTTCCCGCGGCCGCGATCTGGATGGCGACCTCCGAGATGGTCTCGATGATCATTTCTTCTCCTTCTTTCCTTTCAGGTCCGGTTCGCCGTCAGCGGGCCGGTGATGGTGGTGATCCGCTCCAGCAGGCGCAGGGAGGGGCTTGTGAGCTGCTTGGGCAGCGGGTCGGGGCCCAGACCCGGCAGTGCCTTGGCGGGCAGCAGCGGCGCGAACAGAACGGCCTCCTGCTGTCGAGCTACACGCAGCAGCCGGCCGGCGGAGGCGAACTCGCGGTCGCTCCAGCGGGCCGCGCCCACGACGACGACCACGACCCCGTCGCGGGCGAGCTGGTCCTCGAGATCCGCGAGCGCCGCCTCGGTCTGGCTCAGCGCCAGTCCATGCGGCCGGGTCACCAGGACCTCCGCGCGTGCCGGCGTCGTGGCGACCCAGGAGCCCGCCCCGGAGGCGGCGAGCTCACGCATCGACCAGCCGGCGTCCAGAACCGTCAGGTCGACGCCGTCCACCGATCGAGGGCTGGGCACCTCCCCAGGCATCCGGACCGGTTCCTCGACGCGGTCGATCAGCACGCCGTCGCCGCGGCGGCCGCGGCGCCATCCCTCAGCGGCGCCGAGCTCGGTGACCGTGGCGCCCAGCAGTCCGGACCACGCCGGAGCGGCCGCATCAAGCACACGCGTGCGGATACCCGCGGCGTCTGCGACATCGGCCAGGGCGAGGGCGATC
This sequence comes from Paenarthrobacter sp. TA1.8, assembly GCF_048595705.1. Classification (NCBI taxonomy): domain Bacteria; kingdom Bacillati; phylum Actinomycetota; class Actinomycetes; order Micrococcales; family Micrococcaceae; genus Paenarthrobacter; species Paenarthrobacter sp. TA1.8. The sequence continues at coordinate 19,539 of NZ_CP184289.1, read as the reverse complement.
GTCGAGGCCCCAGCGCCAGCGTTGGCGGCACGCACCCGCACCAGCGGCCCGGCCCCCGTCGACACCGCCGACGTGGCGCCCGGGCTCGCCGTGGAGCCGTCACCACGGGAGGCACGGTCACGCTCCCCCTCGGTCGCGGCGGTCACTTCGAGGGTCGCCCGCGGGTCCTGGTCCTCGGCCGTCTCCGGTGTCGAGGGTCGCGTGGCCGGGGTGGCGAACTTGCCGGCCGCCAGTGCGGCGGCCGCAGCCCGCAGCTCGCGGGTGGAGTACCGGGTCGCGGTGCCGGTGCTCATCGGGTCGCCTCGATCCGGGCTGCCCGCAGCCGCAGCGCCTCACGGAGAACGGCGGCGGGGGTGTTGCGCAGCACTTCGCGTGCCTCCGCGGCCTCCTCAGCGTCGGCGCGCAGACGCGCAATCATCCGCTCCATGTCGGACAGCGCGTGGTCGACGCTGTGGTCGGCCACCACGTCCAGCAGCTGCGCGACGACCTCGGGGGTCGGCTCGGAGGCGGTGACTGCGGTGTGTGCCTGCTCGCTCATGTTTGGAGAAGCAACCGCGCCCTGTCCGGATCGGACAGGGCGCGGCAAAGTTCTTCGAGAATGCTGACCGAGGTGCTCAGGCGATGGCGGCCAGGTACTTCGGGGCGGCGTCCCGCAGCCGCGCGGCGGTGCGGTCGCGGCGACGCCGGATCGTCCGCATCGCGACGCCGCGACGCTCGCCGACGACCCGCTGTGCCTCCTCGCGGGCCATGCCGTCGTTCTCCGCGGCGAGGAGCTCGATGACCAGGTCGATCTCCTCGGTGTCGATCACGCCGACCTCGCGCGCCCAGGTGAGCAGGTCGGCCAGGTCCTCGACCGGGTCCTCGACCTCGGGGCCCGCGAGGATCAGGTCGCGGTCCTGGTCGGAGCGGCGCGCGCGGTACGCAGCCGCGCAAGATGGCCGTCATGGTCAGCCTCACCCCCGCCGATGAAATCGACGTTGAGGTGCGGGAAATTGCGCGAACAACCAAGCACGCACACATCGAAGGAATCTACATCGACCAGCTCGCCAGGGCGGCGCTGGCCATCGACTACGACGGCCCCACGGCACTAAACCCGCGCTACTGGCACTAACCGAATAGTACTATCACCGTTGCTTTTTAGTAGCGGTGATAGTACTATTAGAGGTATTGAAACGCAAACAACAGAGCGCAGCGAAACCACCGAAAGCGATCTACGGGAGATAGCTGCCGACACCATCGCAGGCATCAGCGAGGAATACCGCGCCGCCCTAGTCCGCGAAACCCTGGACAGCTGCCAGGGGCGAAGCGCCGGGCAGGTTGTCAACCTCATGCAGAACATAGCAGCGGCGCGTCACTATCCGACGGCAGAAAAGCATGAACGATAGTACTATTACCGTTGCTTTTGGGGCGCGCTGATAGTACTATTAGAGTTAGAGGAAGCAACCAGGATCACTAACCAGGAGGCGAGTCGCATGGTCGCGGTGTACACCACAGGGCCGGGCTGCATTCGATGCAAGATGACCAAGGACGTCATGACCGCGAAGGGGGTCGATTTCGTCGAGGTGGATATTCGGCAGAATGACGCAGCTCGCGAGTATGTCACCGAGGAGCTGGGGTATTCCGAGGCCCCGGTGTGCGTCGTAGAGGACGGCACGGGCGAGGACCACTGGTCCGGCTTCCGGCCCGACAACATCAGTCGATTGGCCGTCCTGGCCAACGGCGGAGAGTAACCCCGGGAGGGTTGACCTTAGGTAACTCTGATAGTACTATTAGAGTTAGAAGGAATGAGAGGAGTGGAGTCATTAAACAGCAGATCATCACCCCCTACGACACGGGGGAGCGGTTGGAGCCGAAGGCCTGGCAGGTACAGCCCCGGAACCTCCCGAGCAAGGAGGAAGCGGAGCGCTATGGGCGCGTGGACTTCGACGACGACGAGGGGCGCACCGTGCTCACCGCCTATGTCGAGCGGACGCCGACAGGCTACGCCGTGCATATCGAGAACGCGACGGAGCCCGTTACCGTGACCATCGCCGCCGCGGAGTAATTTCCCGTCGGCCCTGATAGTACTATCACCGTTAGAAATGCATCGAAAGGAGTCGCAATGCAGAGCATTACCATTCACCGCTTGGCGGACCTGCGCGTCGGGGATCGCATCTTGAGTCACGGGGGCCGCGCGTATCGCACGCCGCTGCGCGTGACCAGCCCCCTGGGGCCTATTGAGTTCGGTTCGCCTGTTCGGGGCGTGCGGGTCGAAAACCCCAACCCGTCCAGCGGCGTCGAGTGGGTCCTGTACCCCTCGCAGATGGACGGACGTCCGATGGAAATCGAGCGTCATTAACCCTTGCCAATCAAGTAACTCTGATAGTACTATTAGAGTTACGCAACGAAGGAGAGAACCATGAGTCACATCACCCGAACCGGCAACCTGGCCGCCACCCCCGAGCTGCGCCAGGGGGAGCGCGGCGCATACACCTACGCCCGCGTCATCGTCACCGACAGGCTGCGCCAGGAGGATGGCAGCTATGCCGACGGCCCAGCCATCGCCTACGAGGTCGCCGTGAGCGGCGACCAGGCAACGAACCTTGTCGCCGCCGCGCAGGAGTCCGGCAATATCCGCGTGATGTTTTCGGGGCGCTATCGCGTCACCGAATACAAGGGCCAGCAGGGAACCAGGATCAAGCACGAAGTGAACGCCGATGAGGTGGCCGTGAGCTTGCGCGGCCAGACGGTCACCACCGCCCGGAATGGCCGCAGCAGCGACTAGGGCAGGTTGACGCCTAACCTGTCAGGGGTGCGCGGCTGGCAAGCTTCGCACCCCTGACAGTACTATTAGCACTATTGGAGGTAATACAGTGACCGCTCAAATTTTCGCCCTCTGCAATCAGAAGGGCGGCGTCGGTAAATCGACGACCACCTTCCACCTGGCACGTTCCGGTGTGCTCCGCGGCCTACGGGTGCTCGTGGTCGACAACGACCCCCAGGGCAACCTCACCGCCGTAGTCACAGCCGAACCAGTAACCGAGGACCAGGCAGGACTAGCCGACGCGCTCAGCTCCCGCGCATCCGAGACCGTGCGTGACGTCATCGTGCCGGGCCTCTGGCCCGGCCTCGACGTCGTACCCACGCCGCTGTATGACGCTCTGGCAAGCGTGCGCGATGAACTGGTGATTGCCGGGGCAGGCCGTGAGGGACGCCTGAGGGAAGCCCTGGCCCCCGTTGCGGAGGACTACGACCTAATCCTGATCGACTGCGCCCCAAGTCTGGACCAGCTCACCATCAATGGGCTGACCGCGGCCCAAGGGGTCATGGTTGTCACACACTCGAAGCAGTGGAGCCTCAGCGGCCTGTCCCAGCTCCTTAACACCGTCGAGAGCGTACGGGCCTACTACAACCCGTCGTTGACGGTGGCGGGCGTCCTCGTCAACCAGCACGAGGAACGAACCGTCAGCGGTCAAACGTGGCTTGATGAGCTGCACACCGCAGCAGAAGCCCGCGACCTGCGCGTGTTGACCCCGCCAATCCCCAAGCGCGTTGTTATTGCAGACGCGGTCGAAGCCGCGCGCGGCCTCGATGAATGGGGGAGCGCCGAAGCGACCACGCTCAGCGCCCTTTACAGCGAACACCTGGCCACCATCGAAGGAGTAAAGCCATGACCCGCCCCACCCCGCGCAAGTCATCCCTTGCCGGTTCAAGCCCCGTCACCCCGCCTCAACCGGCTGCACAGGCGGACCCAGTGCCCGCGGCCAGCGTGCCGGCCGCTCCAGCTACCGCAACGCGGGCAGTGGCGCCGAAGCCGGCCGAGGGCAAAAAGAAGTACCCGCACAAGGTTTCGTTTTACCAAGACCCCGAGGACACCGCCCGGGTGCGTGGTGCGATTCTTTACACGATGACCACCGAGGGAAACCGCAACCTGTCCCAGTTCGTCAACCGCGCCGTGATGGCCGAGGTTGAGCGCCTGGAAGCCAAATACAACAACGGCGAGCCCTTCCCATCGGTGGGAGCCCGCGAGATGCCCCAGGGCGGCGCGGCGGCCGCAGGGTCCGAGGACTAAGGCCATGCGGGCGCACGCGGCCGCCGCAGTGGCTTTGTCTGCCCTGCTGGCCGGATGCGCTTCGACGCCTCCGGAATCCGCGACCGCCCTCGTCGCTCTCGGCCCGGCCCTGGAATTCCAGGTAGATCATGCCCGCACTGCCGACGAGCAGCGCACGGGCCTGGCTGGCCGGTCCGAGCTGTCGGAGGGCCAGGGCATGCTGTTTTCATTCGCCAGCCAATCAGAACGCCAAGTGTGGATGGCCGGAATGAAATTCCCGATCGACGTCGCCTGGATCGCGGATCACCGCGTGATCGCTGTGCAAACCCTGGAACCCTGCATTGAGGCCGACCAAGATCGCTGTCCGCGCTGGACGTCTCCTAACGACGTCGACGCACTGTTAGAAGTCCGGGCCGGTGCCCTCGCGGGCATCGACGCCGGAACCGTCGTGACCATCCGAGAGGAAACCCCATGAGCGCCACCGACCCCGCACAGACCCCAGCGCAGCCCGATACCAGGGCCGACTACATCGCCCAGGCCATCGCCGCCCTCACGGCGGCAGCACGCACGACACGCACCATCGGTGCGGGAACCGACAATGAGCACACCGAACCGGCCGACTTTGGAGAGATCGCCTGTCACGTCATCACGAGCGTGGCGGCAAACCTTGGCGACGTTGACACGCTGCTGGCCGGTCGCCCCGGCTCCTGGGAAGCTGACTATGTGCGGCAGATCGTCCGCAGCACCACCCCTGAGGAAGAGCTGTTGACCTGGCGGACCGAGCCGGTGCGCCTGCACCTTGATGTTGAGGGCGTGTTCTACGACTTCGGTCTGGAACAACTGTGGGACGAGGAATCCGGACAGGCCATCAAGCACGAGCAGGACGACAGCCTTACCGAGGAACAAGCTGCCCGCGCCGATGCCATCGCCGCGCAAATCGACCGGCTATGGGAACAGGACCAGGCAGCCTACCGCGAGGCCTACCTGGCTTCGATCCGTCAAGAACTGACCAGGCGCGGGCTCACCGTCGAGGTGGAAGCCATCGACGAGCCCGCCGACGCCCTCACCTGGGAGCCGTTCACCGACGAGCTGCACGAGCTCGCACGAAAAAACACGCCCTTGCCGATGACCGGAGAAGCCCCGGACTGGACCGAGGGCACCCCGGCTGACGCGCTGCGCCGGGCCGGTATGACCTACACCGCCCGCGCGCAGGACGCCATCTAATGGCGAACCGAGGCGTAGAGATTATTCCAGCCCAGGACGAAGGCCGCGACCCCATCGACCCACCCTGGACCAAAACGCCAATCCCACCGGAAACAGCCGAGTATCTGGATCGTTTGGCCATCGCTACAGGCAAAGGCCGCGGGGCCTTGATTGCCGAAGCAGTGCGGGCACACTTCGGAGAATCACCCGAATCGTAGACGTCTACGCATGTGTCTATGTGTACGAAACATCGACGTAGGGAGTAACCATGTGCCAGTACAGCAACCGATGCAAGGTCGGCCGACATAGGTCCGGAACCGTATGCCCGTATGCCGGTTCGTCGCGACCCGAACGAAGCTACCCTAGCCCTTCCCTTGGAAGCTCTGGCCGAGCCTCAGGGGGCGCGGCACAGAAACGGCGGTATCGGACAGCCGTTGTATCAACGGGATTCGACGGCCTCGACGTCCTGGCGGCGTTCATCCTGGCCGCGGTCTGGGATGGCAATCCCGACGCCATCAGCACCGGGACAATTCTGTTCGCCGTCTTGCTTGTGCTGCTTCCCCTCGGTTTGGGAGTTTGGTTGACGCGCACCTGCACCGCATGGAACGGAACCGCGGAAGGGCGATGCGCCAGAGCTTGCTACGGCCTGCGACGGTGCGGCATCCCTGAACACAGCAGGAGCGCCCAGTTCCTCACGCTGCCCGAAGGCGTGGCGTTGTTGTCGTGGGGAGTTGCCGTGTTGAATATTTGGATTCTTCTTAGCGCCGCCCTGTAGGGGCCTGTCCACTAACGATCGTTTCCGGTCGCAACTTAGCTCCCGCGTGGGGTGGTTGTCACAAGGAGCGCCCGAAACGTAGATACAGCGCCTATCGGCGGGTGCTTCGACGATTCGCCTCTCCGCCGGTGATGTGGGTTAGTGCGCGGCGCCGAGTTCGATAAGTAGGACTCCACCGATGATGAGCATGATGCCGATACTCATCACCCAAGTGAGTGGTTCCTTGAAGAAGATCCGACTGAGGATCGCAGTGATCGCGACGCCGGCGGCCGCCCAGATCCCGTAGGCGATTCCGAGCGCGACGCCCTGGGCGAGCACAACGGAGAGCATCGTGAAGGCAAAGACGTATCCTACGGCGACGCCGATCCACCAAGGCTTCTTGCCGTCGCTGGCGAGTCGGAGTGAGACGGTGCCGGTAACCTCGCCGACGATGGCGCCAATGAGGGAGAGGAGTGCGAGAGCGGTCACGGAGTGATCTCCTGTGCCTTCTGGGCTGCTTGAGCGCCGAGTTCGACGAGCAGTACGCCACCCATGATCGCGGCGATGCCGATGCCCATGAGGAGAGTGAACGGCTCACCAAAGATGACGAGCGACATGATCGCAGTGAGCGCAACGCCGCTGGCACCCCAGATGCCGTAGCCGACGCCGAGGCCCATCCCCTTGCGCAGCGACATGAACAGCGCAAGGAACGCGCCAACGTAGCCGACGGCGACCACGGCATAGAAACCTGGTGCATCGAGCGCTGCCTTGAGGGAGAGAGAACCGCTCACCTCTAGGAATACGGCGAGGACAAGAAAGGACCATTTATTCATTCGGCCACCTCCTCTGCCAGTAGCTTTGTGGCCAGCGCAAGTACTTTGTTGCGGCCCTCGGCGGGAAGCTGGAGCATACCGAGCGAACGGTTCAGCCATGCACCGTCGGCCATCAGTCGTACCGCCACCACACGCGGGTCGGTGGGGTCATCGAACCACGGAGACATGCGCTCTTCCCACAGGGCAGTGAGCTTGCCGCGGAGCCGGGGCTCGATGAGCACCGCCAGATCCGCAGCATCGAGCGCGCCGGTGAGAGCCCAGTCGACATACGCGCGCGTACGAGCGGTAGGCGAGTCTTCAGCAAGACGGAGACGTAGATCATGCTCCCATCTGTCAAGGAGATGATCGACGACAGCTACGGTGAGGACTTCCTTTGTGCGAAAGTGGTGCACGAGACCGGCCTTCGTCAGTCCAGCAGCACGCGCTACGGAGTCGAGGGTGAGAGGCCCGCCATGCCGGAGAACGTCGAGTGACGCGTCCAGAATCTCTATCTTAGAAAGCATGAGGAAAAACCTACCATACGTATGGTAGGTCGCGCGAGAGTGCATGTCCGTCAACATTCAAACGGCAGTGACTCGCTACCGGAAACGATCGTTTTCGGGCCGTCTTGCCTGGCACTCACTATTTCCAGTGACACGCCGCGGTGAGGCGGCCCGAAACTTATGCCCGAAACCAAAACCAACCGAAACTATCTATATACCGTTTTCGGGTGATTTGGTAGAATGAAGTAGGACGATTTTCTTGGAAGGAGCCAGGCCATGGCCGAGAAGTTTGATATTGAGGAACGCTGGCCAGAACTGTTTGCGCAGCTCGACGCCAACCAACGCAATGCCGTTCGGCAGTCGCTGGCCGCGGCCTGGCATGAGGGCTGGGTCCCGAACCGCGAGGACGTCGAGAACCTGACCGACGAGGCCCGCGGCGCGATCGACGAGGCCGAGTATCTGCGCCGTGCCCATGAGGCTGCACTGCGTGCTGCACCGGCTGTAGCCGCACGGTAAGCGCGTGGCTCGGTTCGATACCTGGGAGTCGTATTTCTATCCTCCACCGGACAACTCGACGATGCGCAATGTCGCGGACATTCGCGACCCCAACGCGTTGCATTCATTCGAGTACAGCGCCACCGCGCTAAGACAGCGCCAGCTCAACGCTGACCCCTCCCTGGTTGCCCACACGTACGACGCCGAGCACCTGCGCGCGATCCATCGGCACTTGTTCCAGGACGTCTACGAGTGGGCGGGGGAGTACCGCACCCAGAACATGCTTAAGAGCGGAACGATGCGCGGCTTTGCTGATGTGAATACCGGCGAGATAGACAGCTACCTGGCATATGCCAAGCGCCTGGTACAGCAGACCGAATGGGGCCGGTTGGACCGTGACCAGTTCGGTGCCGCGGCAGCCAATGTTTTTGCTCATGTGAACCAGGCCCATCCGTTCCGGGAAGGCAACGGGCGCTCCTCAAAAGTGTTCATGGAACATGTGGCCCAACAGTCCCGCTTTACGTTGGACTATGCGCGAGTGAGCCCGCAAGTGTGGAACCAGGCATCGGAGTTCAGCCGCCCGGATATTGGCCGGTACGACGTGGTTCCGGACTCGCTGGTGCCGGTGTTCCGGCACATCGCAGTCGAGCGGACCTCGACGACAACGCCAGGTGTCGACCCGGCGGCACTGGCCCGCTCACCACTGAGCGCCAGTTATCCCAAGGCACCGGGCCGGAGTGCTCCCACAGGGCAGCAGTCCCCGCCCCGTGGCCCCGCTAGGCCTGGCCGCGGCTATGGCACCAACGGACCAGGAATAGGACGATGAGCCACGTTATTGGATATGCCCGAGTGAGCACCCGGGAACAGAACCCCGAGGCCCAGGAGGCCGAGCTGCGCGCGGCCGGGGCAGCCCGCGTATATGTGGATCGTGGCGAGTCCAGCCGGTTCGAGGACCGGCCGCAGTGGATCGCCTGCCTGGACCATCTCATGGCAGGCGATACCCTCGTGATCCGCGCCCTGGATCGCATCGCAGGCAGCGAGCTGATGGCGATTGAAATCATCCGAGACTTGGGCCGCCGCGGCGTGCGCATTAAGAGCCTCACCGAGCCCTTCCTGGATGTTGATACGTCCACGCCCATGGGTGAGGCCATCGTGGGCATCATGGCCGTGCTGGCCCAGCTTCGTATCTCGACGATTCGGGAGAATACCCGCCGCGGCTTGGCTCACGCGCGAGCCCAGGGACGTGTCGGCGGTCGACCCTCGGTGATGACGGCGGAACGGACCGAAGCGGCGGCGAAGATGCGCGCCGAGGGGCAGAGCATCGCGCACATCGCGAAGGTGCTGGGAGTTGGGTCATCGTCCGTGTCCAGAGCGCTGGCCCGCGTCGAGGAGGAGCGCGCAGCGTTCACTTCGATTGTTGATGGAGTCCTGTCCGAGCATGTGACCGATGAGGCACCGCTTGACGGTTCAGACCATTCTTCCCCCTCCCCCCGATAAATGCCGCCCTGCACGCCACAGACCCCCGTCCAGGGTGCGGCGTAGCCGCATCACGCAGTGACGCGAAGCGCCCTTGACGGGGGTCTGTGGCGTGTAATCATTTGGGCATCGGGGGGAGGGGAACCACCACCACCGAGGCCGTGCACGGGCCGCGATATTCTTACTGCAACGTATCGATGCAAAGGCGACTTGCGGCCGGTGTGCGGGCGGTCAGCCAGGGTCCCGCTGTCCACCTGTGGGCGGGACAAGACCGAAGGAAATATCTTGTGCCGTCCACAGGTGGTCAGGGGGGCTGGATCACGAACGCGACGACGATTCTTCGACGCCCTGAGGGGCGTCTTTTTTGTCGGAACCTGAATCGGACTGCGCAGCAGACTTCGGGCCGGTTTTACGTGTGGAGCGCCGACGGGCGCGCACCTTCTTGTCCGGCTCTGCGTAACCGATTTTGCGCAGCTCCTCGACTGACCACCCGGCCGTCATTGCAGCGTTGAACGCCTTGACGTCCTCACGCTCAGCATCGGCAATTCGTTTCGCAATCTGGGCTTGCATTTCGGCAAGTTCTCGGGCCGTCTCCTCGCGCACATCTGCGAGGTTCTGGCGCGCTTCTCCGACCAAGCGGATGGCGCTAATTCGATCTTCCTGTGCACGCCGGGCGCGCTCCACTGCTTCTTCAATACTCGGTTCCTTAGCCATACGTCCATCGTACGGAAGATGCACGGGCGCGTCGATGTTTCATCGACTTAAAAGAGAAGTCGCGGCGGAGCCGCAACCGCTCGCGTCTGCCAACGCGAGAAAACCGGATCGGTGTCCCAGACGGAGCAAGCTATAGACTTAGGTCCCCTAAGTCGCTTTGTCCTCGACTTCGTGTCGAGGATGGGGCACACTGGAAGTGTGGTCCCCGCATTAGGCGGGGTCGCTGCGCTGGGCCGAAAGAAGGTGATCCCGTTGGGTGACGAGCAGACTCCCACAGGTCGCTTGTTCGCGCGCCGACGTCGTGCCAACGTCGAAGGCGGTCGACAGCACCATCACAAGGTGAAGGTGACGCCGGAAGAAGAAGGCATGTTGCTTCGGCTGGCCGAGGCCCAGCACGTCACAATTCCTCGCCTCCTGGTTGAGTCGGCTCTGGCTTCGGAGTCCTCCGAAACACCCACGCAGCGAAAGCAAGCGATGGCGGAACTGTTCGCCTTGCATCGGTTGCTGGCGGCCATTTCCAACAACGTGAACCAGATCGCCCGACATGCGAACGCCACTGGTGAGGTGGAGCCTGCCACCGTCTCGACACTGGCCAAGGTTCGTGAAGTTGCCGAACGCATTGATGCGGCAATTGATGGGTTGAGCTTGTCATGATGCCGAACATCGTGCGCGGTGATCGCATGGCCGGATTGATGACTTACCTGGCTGGCCCCGGACGCTCCAATGAACACACTGAACCGCACCTTGTAGCCGGTGACGCGGCCATGATGGCCTGGCACGATGACGCCGAACTGAGCCGTGATGCTGCACTGGCAATTGCTCGACACCTCGACCGTCCGCGCAAGGCCTACGAAGTGGAGGTCAACGGCGGCCATGTCTGGCACTGCTCCCTGTCGCTGCGTGCCGATGAAGGGGCGCTGTCCGATGAAAAGTGGAACGCGATCGCCAACGATTTCGTGAAGGCCATGGGATTCGACGACAACGAGGGGACTAAGGCCCCGTGCCGTTGGGTTGCCGTGCACCACGGAGTCTCGAAGAACGGCAACGACCACATACACCTGGCGGTGAACCTGGTTCGTGAGGATGGCACCAAGGCCTCCGTCCATAACGACTTCCGCCGCGCGCAGGCCGCCGCGCGTGCTCTTGAAGTAGAGCATGGTTTGGAACCCTTGGAATCTGCCCAGGCCCAACGCGCTACCCGCGGTTACGATCCTGCCGAACGCGAAGCCCAGGCACGTTCCCGCGCCCGAGCAAGGTACGAACGTACCCGGACCAAGCAGGGCAAGAAGGCCCCATCCTGGGAGAGCCTTTCCGGGTCCGAGCGCAAGGCACACATCGCTGCCGAGCTGCGCGCCGACCAACCCCGTTTCCTGCTTTCCTTGAAGGTGCGAGCTGCATCGACGGCAAGTAGTAGCGAAGCGGAGTTCGTGCGCCGGATGCGCCGTGACGGGCTGCTGGTCCGCGCCCGGTTTGCCGACGGACGAACCGACGTTGTGACCGGCTATTCCGTGGCCGAACGTCCCGAAGCCGGAGAACGGCCGATCTGGTACGGCGGGGGACACCTTGGCCGTGATCTGACGCTGCCGCGGTTACGTGATGGCTGGCCCGATACTCCCACCGGAGCAACCGAGGCCGCCGCCGAATGGAACGCCGCTAAGCGCGGCCGCCGCATTGTCGCGCCGGGCCGCGAAGCGCACGAGCCCAATCCGGAATTGTGGGATCAGCGCAACGCTGAACTGCGTGAGCTGGTGGACCGGCTGCGTGCTGTCCCAGTCGATGACCGTGACACCTGGGCGACCGTGGCGCGTCAAACCTCCGGTGCCCTGGCCGCCTGGTCCAACGCGACCGAGAGCACGCCCGGAGACCTCGCCGCCGCGGCCGAAGCGCTGTCCCGTTCGGCGCAAACGTATGAGCGTACCGTGAGCCCTGAAAAGGCCGGCACGGTGGCCCTGTCCGGTGCAGCCATGCTCTTGGCCAGCGCTGCCCATGGGGGACAGGGTACTGTCGCCCAGGCGGCAATGGTGCGCCAGCTCTTGCGTCTGACCCAGGCAGTGCATGACGCTTCCGTGGCAGGACAGCAGGCACGGCAAGCGAAGCTGCTGGCCGAGGACACCCGCGCGCGGCTGGTCCGCGTTCGTGATGCCATGCCTCAGGTGCCTACCGCAGTCAGCGCCAATGGCACCGCCACGGCAACCATTGAACGCCCGCGCACGCTTGATCCCGAGGCGCAGGCCATGCTTGACCGGCTGCACGCCGGGCAGGGCAAGCCCGCCACCGCGGCGGCTTCACCCATCCCCAACAAGATCGAACCAGCCAAGACCCATCAGACCACCAAGCCGGGTACGGACCGCGGCCCGGAACGATAGAAAAGGGGGCCGATCATGGCCGAGGAAACAGATGGAATTGAGGAAGCCTTCGAAGGCCAATTGAGGGTCCTGGTCACCGCTGCCGGGCAAATTGCCGAACGGATGGCCAGAGCCCGCGAGGACGCCTTGCGCCGAGCGCAAGCGGCCAGCGAGCAGGATGCCCGCGAGCTGCAATCCCGGTTCGCCGCAGAACAGCGCGCCGCCAGGGCGGAGATGAGCAACGTTCATCTCGCCGAGTGGTGGGACCGGGCCACCCCGGAGCAGATCGGCCACACGTACCAGGTGGCCCGAGCCTGGGCCAAGGAGGAACCCGAAGCGGTTCGAGCTGAACAGAGAATGCGCGATGAGCTTCGCACCCGCTACTCGGTCGACGTCGAGAATGCGGGAGCGGACCCCGAGGCAGTCCGCCAGGCTGTCCAACGCGAGCTGGCCAGGTCGGAGCATGACCGGGCGGCCGCGGCCGCCGAACAGTCACGCTCCGAACAGGAACGAGCCGAAGCGCAACGGCTGATGACGATGGCAGACCAAGACGAGCGCCGGGCCGAGGAATCCCGGGCGGCTGCCGAGCATGAGCCGGACCCCGAGGAACGCGTGCGTGCCGCCGCCGAAGCTGAACAGCGCGAGGCACAGGCCGACCGTGCCAGAGAGGACGGGCGCACCGTTTACGACAGTGCCGAGCGCCGCGCAGGCACCGCGCAGAGTCTTGAAGCCCAGGGCATCGACCGCGAGGTGGTGGCCACGCGTATGCGGGCTGACGTCAGCCAGGGCAAGCCCGCCACCGAAGCTGTCAAGGGCGCCGGGAAGGCCAAAGCACCCAAGGCCCGCAAGACCCGCGGCCACGGCACCCAAGTCCAACGAGCGGGCCTGGATCGGTGAGAACCGAACCCACGACCCACAACACAGAGAGGGACCGCACCTGGTAGGTGTGGTCCCTCTCTGTGTTGCTTGCTACGTTGCAGGCGATGGCATCGGTTCCAACCGGCGTACGAGCTTCACCAGCAAGCCTAAGGCCAGGAAGCCGATAAACAGCGCTCCAAGGCCAGCAGGCACAGCCCAGAGCCACAGCCAGGCACTCGTCTGTGCGTGTGGGTACATCGCAGAAATCAGGATGGAGGGAGTGCAGATGATGGCCAGAGCCACGACGGCAGCGGGCAAGCTGGCCACCAGGGCCTTGGCAGAGCCCGACAGAACGTTTTCAGAAGGCATGACGTGCTTGAAGGTATTGCGGCCCAAGCACCATAGCGCCATGAGGCTGATGGTCAGCAATGACCACCAGAGAGCATATCCAGCGACTTGTACTGCTTCGTTCATGGTGTTTCCTCACTTTCAGATGATTCATTGAAAACTAGCCCGGCCATTCTTCGGCGGGTGGTTCCGGTTCCTCCTCCCGAGATACGTCATCCTTTGATTCGTGGACTTGACGTTGGTCAGGGAACAAGCCCTCCGGCGGAGCTGCATAGGGCAATGGCTGCCCTTTTTTGGACTTGTTTTCGTCGGCGTCCGCTGCCGAGGAAAACGGCCCGTCCGGGTCCAGCAAGACCGCCATATGGTGGTCCGCGTGGTCGCGCCACCACACGCTCATGCCGGTGCTGGGGTCCATGCGCAGGTGTTCCCAGGAACGCCATAGCGCTTCCAGACGAATCACTGCCTCGTCATATTCCCACCACCGGGCAGCCCAGACCCGCGCGCGGCCGTTGATCGCCCGTCGATAGACATTGCGCAGGTACTCACGAACAAACTCATCGACGGAACCGTAGTAGAGGGATTCCTCCGGTTCAGCCTCGCCATCGTCGTCCTGGGCTTCGTCGGCCGCCTCGTTGGCCTCGACCTGTTCAGTCACGGCGGCCACGGCCGCCTGGCCAGCTCGCTCCCTGAGGGATTCCAACAGCTCCTCAGTCAGGGCTTCGTCGACCGCGGCCGTGGCCACGTTATTGACCTGCTTGCGGACCGAGGCCTTGACCGCCGCATCAACGTATTCACCGGCAAGCCCGCCAATGTCGATCCCAAACACCCGCCCAGGCGAGCGGGGTGTATCGGTGGCAGCGGAAGGCTGCCCCGCGTTTCCGCTGTATTCGTCCTCTCCCCAGTCGCTCACGATGCGCCCTCCGCACTCAATGCGGATTCAACCACCGAGAGTTCCTTTTCTGCTTCGAGAATCGTTTTCTCGGCTTCGGGATCATGAGCCAGGATGGACGCCCGCACGGCGTCAGCGTGCGGGCCAGCCATCCATGGCTGCGTGCGGATCAGTGTGGGCCGGTTGCCTGAGGACAGCACCACAGCGCGCCCCTTGGGCATGGCCGCCAGGTCGTCGACGTCCAGGATGCGCTCACGGTGGAGTTGCTGCGATACAGTGCGCTGTCCGCGCCCGTACGAGGTGGAGGACGTCAGACGGTCATAGTCACCGATCATGCGGGCCAGGTCCTCGAGGAAGCTGCCGTCATGGGTGGTGCCACCGCCGCCGTAGACGCGGATATTCGATGCGCTCCACAGCTTCTTCATCCCGGATTCGCCCCACACCTCGACGCCCTGGGACCAGCTCTGCAGAATGGTCATGAGGATGATTCCGCGGGAACCATAGTGGCTGTAGAGGTTCGGCAGATCACGCCACCGGCAGACGTTGGCGGCCTCGTCGAGCACTCCCACCAGGGGAGTCTTTAGCCGGCCCCCGGCAGACCGGGCGGCCAGCTCCTCCGCGGCTTCCACCACGGCGACTGTCAGTGCGGTGACCAACGGTCCCGCGGTGCCACGGCCTTCCTTGGACAAGGAATAGAGCGTGCCACCATCACGGACGAACCCTGCCGGGTCAAAATGCGGCCGCGTGTCGGCCGCGCCGCGTGGGGTCACCCAGGTGGAGACCTGGCGATTGGTCAGGCACGAGGCCATCTGCTGTGCCGTGCCATACACGCCGCCGCGCTGCTTTTCGGGAGCGTCAATCACACCGGCCACCTGATCGGCGGTCAACGCGAAACCATGCTCGCGAAGAATCTCCACCGCCGTGTCATCGGTGGGACGAGTCAGCCACGTGTACACGTCGGTAATGGCCCGGTGATCCAAAGCCGCAGCCAGCAGCAGACCGGCCAAGAGGTCCTGGCCCGCCGGGTCGAAATAGGCGTCGGTCTTAGCGCCGGGGTCACGAGAGCCAGAAGCGAAGTGCTCAGCCAGCTTGGCCGCGCGCACTTCGTCAGTGACGTACGAGAGCGGATTCCACCACCAGTTCGGTTCTTCCAAGGCGATCGACTGGGGATCAAAGACCCACACCGGGCCAGTCTTGGCCCGCACGTCCCTGGTGGCGTCCACTACGTCGCGTTTATTGGAAGTCACCAAGACACCGCCTGGCGCATCGAGGATGGCCGGAACCGCGCGACTTGTCGTCTTGCCTGTACGCGGCCCCCAAATATCAATGTGCATGTCCTCCCAGGAGCCATGCAGCGGTGCCCCGCCTCCAACGGTTCGGCCAATCGGGACACCGCAGGAGTTCTCGACGCCCAGCCGCTTGGCCGAAGCCTGCGCTGCCTTGGACGTCAACGATTCAATGTCCTTGCCCCGACCCATGTAGGAGGCGGCCCGGTCCACGCGGCTACGGCCCTTGCGCATACGGCGAAGCAGCAAGCCGAATAGCACCGCCAGGACGATGACAACGAGGCCCATCCCGGCCAGTACCCACCATCCTGGCGCACCTGGCCAGCTCAGCTTGCCACCGAAGAGACCGAACACCAGGGAGAACGGATCGGCGGGCAAAACTTCGCCGGTCCCTGCAATCTTGTGGCCCAGGAACATCGCGGCGTAGATCGAGCCGACACCGACCACCACCACGACAATACCGATCCAGACCAGGACCGCCTCAGAGCCCATGCCGCCGGGATCCCGGCGGCGGTTGTTCTGGATGCTCATGCTTCTGCCTCCTCGACGACATGCAGTGCACGGCGGCCGACGCGCGACCGTTCGTGCCAAAGCTTGTTGGTGTCATTGATAGATTTTTCAACGTCAGTCAGCTGCACATTGACGGGAATGCCTGGACGGCCGCCAACCTTCACCAGGAACTTGCCGCGTCCCGGAGGGTCGGCTTCCTGCCCAGCAGCAGGGTCCCACGCAGGCGGGTCCTGCCAACCGATCAACAAACCTTGTTCCGCTTCGGAGAACGGCACCGCGGCAGTGAGCTGGGGCATCTCGGCCGAGGGCAATCCGCCGCAGATGACCATGCCGGAACGCTCGACGAAACCGCGAGCCTTCATCCGGTCCTCTTCGCTGGCCAGGGCCAGCAGGTCACTCATGGTGTGCGAAATCATCGCCATGCCGACACCGCGTTGGCGGTTCAAACGGGTCAATGCGTCGACGCGATCGACCATGCCGCGTCCGGCGCGCAGGGCACGCCACAGCTCGTCGAGGATGACGAAATAGTGTCGCCGTGGTTCCAGCCCAGCATCAGCCAAGGCGTTGGCCACGTTGACCGTGCCGAACCCGGCTGACCAGCAGGCCAGCAACGTGGCAGCCTGTAGGTCCATTTCGGAATCGTCGATGGCGGACACGTCGTAGACCACTGGGGCATCGCGACGCATCGGATTCGTTGTCTGGCGGGAGAACGTCTCGCCAAGACGCCCGCCACCCACCAGGCCGATGAGGGAGGCTTCCAGGCTCTCGGTGATCGCCTTGTAACGGTTATCATCGCCACGGTCCAGAGCCACCGCCCGAACCTCCTCCGGGCCGTCCTGGATCACCCGGAGCAGGTCTCCCAGTACCGGCACACCCTCGTGATGAGCGTCGAGCCACTTCAAGGACCTGTCAATGATCGTTTCCTCGCGGTCCGTTGGCGGAGCTGAACGCAAAATCGTCAGAAGCGCCGATACCATCGTGTGCCGACGTCCGTGTGCATCGGCCATCACCTGGGCGGCTTCCTTCTCATGTCCGGAAGCGCGCAGCCGCTCGGCTGCTTCGGTAGCTTCACCAGGATCGAGCACATTCAAGTACCCGCGCCCACGGCCCAGGGTGATGATCTGGCCGCCCATGGCCTCGATGAGGTCAACATAATCAGGCTTCAAATCCCCCAGAACCAGGGGCATTACGCCGTACCCAGCCAGCCCCGTAGCCATCCGTCGAACCAGCGTCGACTTGCCCAGGCCAGGCTTTCCCAATACGAAAGCACTCGGATTGCTGATGAGCTTGGCTCGTTGGAACCAGGAAATGGGATCACAGCACAAAGTGGCTCCGGTGTGGATGTGGCGGCCAAGCGGGACACCGACCATCGGTGTTCCGGTGCCGATGGCAAACGGCCACATACCGCACACCTGAACTGTGGTGCCGCGCCACTCATCGGCTTGCTGCACATAAACTGACTGACCGCGGCCGCGGCCAATCCACCCACGCATGGGAGGTCGTTGCGGCTTTACCTCTACCGGCTCGGCCATGACTTTCAGTGCGCGCTTTTTATTGGCCTTGGAGAGGTTCTTCCACGGATTCGGGAAGAACGACAGACCGCGCCGGGCCTCACGCTTTTGCGCCTTGACTACTTTCTGGCTCATAGCTTCTCCCTCAATTCAGCCGGGACCTTGATGTGCTTTGGCAGTACCAGGCCCAAGGGGAGGGCAGCGGCAAATGCCGAGTCCTGCGATCCATACACCGGGCGAATACGCAGACGGGCCGTGGCGGAGAGGTTGTCGATGGCAGCTCGTGCATCGGCCTCCTTTTCCAGGTCGGTCACCGTGGCCGTCACCAGCATTCCGAACTGGACCAAACCAGCACCGGAAGCTTCCTCACTGGCCGTTGCCGCCGCCGCGCGAACCGCGAGGCTATCGCGGGCCGCTGGCTTGTTGGTCGACGTCACCCGGAACTCAGCGGCGCGCAGGTCTGCCTCCACCATGGCGGCAGCCTTCGCGGCGTCGATCGGGCGATACAGCAAGGTGACGCGCTTACGAGCAATATCGCGGTGCGGAGCGAGCAGACGAGCCAGCACGCCGCTTTGGACGTTACCGCGCGGTGCCGAGGTCATCGCCCAAGTGCAGGAGTAGGCCGAATCGTGGCGGTATCCGCCCCAAGAGGCCTGAGCTGCCGAAGGGCCAACATCTGGCCAGGTCAGTTCCGGCGTCTCGCCTGCCGCGTGGGCTTCGTCGATCAGCACGGCGGCGGCTGGATCGTAGGCAATGCGGATTGTCTCGCACAGTTCCTGCGCTGAAAGCGGGTGAGCAGCACCGGCCCCGGTCGCCTGCAATCCAGCGGTCAAGCCAGGCAAACGCGCAGCCAGCTCGCGGGCCATTTCCTCCGCCTGGCGCTTCTTGCTACCCGAGCGATGGGACGCATTGAACGTAATGGAGGCGAAAGCCTTCACCGTTGACGAACCAGAAGGATAGGTCACCCGCACTTCGCCCAGCATGGCCTTGGCAAAGGCCGGGGCCTCGTCGTCCATGTTCATATCAATTTCACGACGCAAGCGCGTTCCTGAATCGGGGGCGGCTTCGATAGTTACCGAGGCCGCCTCAATGCCCGGTTCATCGCCCAGGTTTGCGAGCCAGTGACCCCAATCGGCCACCCACACATCAATCTGTTCCTGGTCAACCAGGGCCGCTCCGTCTGGCTCGGTGCCAATGACCACCGAGAACGAGGACGTTGCCGGAGTGTAGAGCAGCGCGAACTTACGCCCGTAGGAATCAGTGTGCTCGGTCAACCGAGTAGGGGCAGCCAATCCAGGAAGTTGGAAAGTACCCCACAAAGCCCGACCCAACGGACCTGAACGGTAGATGTTCGAACCGCGGGAACGGGAGGACCACCAAGCGACGCGAGCACCACCGCGGCTAAGAATGTTCTTGCCGTGTGAGTCCTTCGTCAGGACTGCCAGCATCACCAACCCGAGAATGCCGCCAAGGATCACTGCCTCTAGAAGGCCGGCGATCATGACCACGACAACAACCAGGATCAATCCGCCCAGCAGCAGCACCGTGCCAACGGACCCCAGTCCGAGGATGCCTGGCGACGTCGGACGACGCCAGTTTCCATAGGTCCGTGGACCTCTGTTCTGCATATCAACGGCTGCCATCTGGCCCGCCCCCTTCTTCACCTGTGGATTGTTCGCCGACACTCTGCGCCGCTCCCGCGGCGGCTTGGCCAGCCTTCTTGCCTGCTTCTAATGCCGCACCCGCGGCAAGACCAACCGGACCAGCCGCAGCCCCCGCGGCGGCAGCTCCACCACCAGCGGCAG
>NZ_CP184288.1:0-95455 GCF_048595705.1 Paenarthrobacter sp. TA1.8 | reverse complement strand
CATCTACCAAGTCCCTGGCCCGGACGAAACCTTCCAAACCCGCGCCGAATATCTCTCCGGGAACGTCCGCGAAAAGCTGGAAATCGCCCAAGCCGCCGCGCTCAGCGACGAACGGTTCAACGCCAACGTTCATGCCCTCACCCAGGCCATTCCAGAACCGCTGCGCATGGACGAAGTGGAAGGACGCCTCGGCGCTGTCTGGATCGACGCCGACACCCACCAGGAGTTCGTCCGCGAAATCCTTAACGACCCCTACGCCACCGTCTCGAACGCAGCAGGGTCCATGTGGGACGTCAAAGCCAACCGCCACACCCTTGCGGCCACGAGTAACTGGGGCACTCAGCGGATGCCAGCCTCCGACATCCTCAAGCAGGTCCTCGAACAAAGGCCAGTCCGGGTCACCGACGAAAATGAAGACAAGCGCCGGATCCTGAACCCCACAGAAACCGCAGCCGCACAGGAAAAAGCGCAGCTGCTGCAGGAACGGTTCAGCGAATGGGTATGGGAGGAACCCGAACGGGCCAACCGCCTCATCGACGAATACAACCGTCGTTTCAACTCCATCGTGCTCCGGGACTACAGCACCGAAGGGGAGAGGCTGACCCTGCCCGGCATGGCCAAAGACTTCTCGCCACGCCCGCACCAGCGTGCCGCTGTGGCGCGGATGCTCTCTGAACCAGCCGTTGGCCTGTTCCACCAGGTCGGTGCTGGAAAGACAGCAGAGATGGTCATGGGTGTGATGGAGCTTCGCCGCTTGGGCATGGTCAACAAGCCTGCCGTCATCGTCCCGAACCACATGCTTGAGCAATTCGCCCGTGAATGGCTGCAGATCTACCCGCAGGCGAGGATCCTCGCCGCTTCATCGGCTGATCTGGCCGGCGACAAGCGGCGCCAGTTTGTTGCCCGTGCGGCAGCGAACCAATGGGACGCCGTGATTATGACCCGCACAGCGTTCCAGCGCGTGACGCTCAGCCCCGAAGCTGAAGCTGCCTACAAGTCCTCGGAAATCGCCCAATTACGGGCGGACCTTGAAGCAGCGAAGAGCAACGGCCAGGAGAACGGCCGCGCCAGCTCCAGCATCGTCAAGCGCCTCGAAAAGATCATCCTCTCCGAAGAGGAAGTCCTCAAAGCCAAACTCGACAGCCCCGCTGACCCCGGAATCAGCTTCGAGGAAACCGGCATCGACTACCTCGTCGTGGACGAGCTGCACGACTACAAGAACCTCCGGACACCGTCTAACATCCCGGGCGCCGCAATCCAAGGTTCGCAGCGCGCATCGGATCTTCATATGAAGACCGAGTTCCTGCGTGAACGCGAGGGACGGCGCGTGATCACCGGTGCCACGGCAACACCAATCGCGAACTCCGTCACGGAAATGTACGTCATGCAGCGCTACCTGCGCCCGGACCTGCTCCAAGCAGCCGGGATCAAAGACTTCAACACCTGGGCTGCTACCTTCGGCCAAGTCGTTGAAGAAATGGAACTCTCCGTCGCCGGCGGTGACCGGTTCAAACTCAAGAGCCGGTTCGCGAAGTTCCAAAACGTCCCCGAACTGCTGAAGATGTTCCACACCTTCGCCGACGTCAAAACCGCCGAAGACCTCAAATTGCCCGTCCCCAAGCTCGCCGCACGGGACGGGGACGGGCTTAGGCAGCCGAACATGCTGGTCGTTGACCCAAGCCCCGAACTGCGTGACTACATCCAGGACATCGGCAACCGCGTCGATGCCATCCAGCAACGCCTCGTGGCCTCCGAGGAAGACAACATGCTTAAAGTCTCCTCAGACGGCCGCAAAGCCGCCCTGGACATGAGGCTCGTGGATCCCGCACTGTTCCAGCACGGACCCACCAAGATCAGTGCCACAGCTGACCTGCTGGCCAGCGTGTACGAGGAACACAAAGACCGCATCTACACCGACCCCTCCACCGGGGAACCGGAACCGGCCCGTGGTGCCCTGCAGCTGGTCTTCTGCGACTTCGGCACACCCTCGGAAAAGTGGAACGTCTACGGCGAACTCAAAGACCAGCTACGCCGCCGTGGCGTGCCCGAACACATGGTCCGGTTCATCCACGAAGCCAAAAACGACAACGAGAAAGCCCGGCTGTTCGCAGCCGCCCGCTCCGGACAGATCGCAGTGCTCGTTGGATCAACATCGAAAATGGGTGTCGGCACGAACATCCAAAAACGCGCCGTGCACCTCGTTGACATGGACGCCCCATGGCGGCCGGCCGACGTCGAACAACGCCACGGCCGCATCCTTCGCCAAGGCAACCAGAACCCCGAAGTGCGCATCTCCCAGGTCGTCACCAAGGAATCCTTCGATTCCTTCATGTGGCAAGGACTGGAACGGAAGTCCCGGTTCATCAACCAAATCATGCGCGGCCGTCTCGACGTCCGGGAAATCGAAGACATCGGGGACAACACCCTGAACTTCGCCCAGGCCAAAGCCATCACCAGCGGCAACCCGCTGGTACTGGAAAAGGCCGTCGCGGATCAGGAACTTGCCCGCCTGTCCCGCCTGGACCGGGCCTACAACCGCAACCTGGTCGCCGTGAACCACACCAAACGCGGTGAACAAGCAGCAGCTGACGCAGCAGCCCAGGACCTGCCACTGATTCACGCCGCTGTGGCGCGGACCGTGGACACCACCGCGGATGCCTTCAAAGCCCGCATCGACAGCAGAATCCTCGACAACAGGACCGACGCCGCAGAAGCCCTCCGGGCATGGGCCGGACGCCAAGGACACCGGCTCATGAACCTCTACGGATACGACGAGCTGGGCACCATCGCCACGCTCGGAGGCCACGAACTCCGCGCCAAACTCGTCCCCGGACGGGAACTGGACCACGCCACCGTCGAAGTCCGCGTCGAGGGCGTACCCAGGGCAACCACCCAAATATCCCGCAAAGGCCTCCTCTCGGCAGACGTGGGAACCATCCGCCAGCTCGAAAACAGAGTCTCCTCCCTGCCACGGCTCGCAGCCGACGTCGAAATACGACGTCAGGATGCACTCACCCGCGTCCAGCAAGCCGAGAAGGCCCTGGCTGAACCGTTCAAGCACGCCGACGCGCTCAAAGCCGCCCAAGCGAACTCCGCACGCATCGACCAACTCATGGCCGACGCCGCAAAACCGGAAGAACCAGCACATCCCGAACCGCAGCCCGCGTCTGGACTCGACCCGGAGCTACAGAAAATTCAGCAGCTCCAGCGAACGTCCTTCCCCACCCGGCCCGCCGCGTCCACTGGTCCGGCCACGGCCGCTAACCAGCGCACACCGGACCAACGCGCCCAACGCCAAACCGAATACCGCCGCTAGAACCAGGCACGCGAAAGCCCTGCACAGCAACAAGCTGTGCAGGGCTCTAAGACATCGCCGCGAGAACTAATCCGTAGCGTGGAAAAGAAGCGTCTCCCTGAGAGGTTGAACGCGTACGGGATGGTCCAGCCGCAACCCACGTCCTGGCAGTGACTCAATGGTTCCTTCAATGACCAGCACTTCACGGCTCATGAACCAGGCATGTGATTGCGCGAGCTCATCACCGCTAAGCCGGACGGCTACCTCGCACGAACGCCCATTCCTCATCGTTTGGATGTAAACATCACCAAAGACCACAGCTTCATCATCGCGTAACTGCACGATCGGACCGGTGATGGTCTCAGTACTTCCTTTCTTGAGGGGCCGCATCAGGTCTGATGTCAGCTTCAACACTTCCGCAGCATCAGAGGGTATCTCTACTCGTTCGGGCAGACGTTGCGGTTCGTCTAATCCGGTAGCCCAACGGAAGGAGGCATCAAAGGTTGAGACAGAATCTTCTGTCAGGAGCTGGTGCAACGCGGTTATCATCTCGCGACTGACACCCGCGATGACCAAGTCTGTTATTACAGCACTGCTGGGTGCGTGCGCAGGTTCAACGATGCGGTTCTGAATAGCACTCAGCGCCTGCGCCATCGTCCTTGTTGCACGTCGCTCCTCAGGTTCGAAGGCGCCACGAACTTTGGGATTCCGAGGTATCAAGCTCTCCTGAGAGTCCACCGTCCGTGAAATTGGTACCAGCATCGGCAGGATATAGGAACCATGGATTGTGTGACCGAACCGGGCGTTTTCCACGATCCGTTCACCGGGCCGTGAATAGTTGCCGGCGATAAGTGCCTTCGGCCCCCTTGATGTCGTGGCGCTAGCCCTAAGCAGTGTCCTGGCTGTAGACATTAGCGAAAAGCCTGCCTCCACGGGGATCGAACCATGGATAAGAATGTCATCCGCAGCACGAAATTCAGTCACGTCGACGAACATGTTCAGGACCGCTGATTCGACCTTCGACGGCGTGGTATGGCTGGCGGCAGCGATTCTTTCGATGACGCCTGACCATCCGAACTCATGCGGCTGGACATGCTTCGGGACGGCCACGATAGATCCGTTCGCCGCCTCCCATAGCCCACCAGCCGGGCCCTGTGTCTGTTCCTGCCACCCGTTCAGATTGAGGTAATCCCGTAGGTCCTGAGCTGCTGATGCAACATCCGTCATGAGGGCACCAAACCGAAATCGGCCAGGATGTCCTCGTGCCACAGCTGCAACGTTGCGGCCGTAAAACGATTGGCACGATTGACACGAATGCTTGCTCCGAGATCAGCGCGATCGATCCGGGCCCAGTATGCGGCGGCTTGGTGGAGAGTCTGGTCGTCAACTTCATGCTGTATCCACTCGTCAGAGGAGTTCGGTACTCGCACAACTACGAAATACGCGGGGCCTCCCCGGTAGCTGGACCACTTGGCTCTCCATTCCGGCTTTATAGGCCAGGAGAGGTGTGGATCTGATGCGGTGAAGTCGCTAGATGTGCACTTAACCTGAACCGGCACGCTGTTAATGAGGTACTTGATCGAACAATCCCAAGCATTGACGTCCTCATCAGGGGACGTCTCATCCAGTCCTACTCCGAATTGGGCGCAGACGTTTTTGATGTAGGCAACACCGTAGCGACCTTTCCTGCGATTGAGGTCGAAAGTGGAAGCTTCCACGGCGACAAGACTCAAAGGACCCCCCGATGACGACGATGTCATAGTGTCTGACACCTTTGAGGCACTTTACCCCTCCGGGTTGGAATCAGACGATTAGGGGAACCAACACTACGAAAGGGGTGACAAGCCCCCCTTTGCACTCGGCTTCTATTCCACGGGACGGCCTGTCGACGAGCCCCGGAACGTCCTCTTACCCTGCTTTAGGCGCCGCGAAGGGCCGCGCTTTGCTAAACGGCATTAGGGGGTTCGCAGATGGTGCGGCAGGGTCTAGTCACTGACGACGAGTCGGCGTTCTCCCCGGGCGGGCAGGGACTAGTGGAGGTCGGGACCACCCGCCTCGACGATTTCGTCGATCACGCTGATCGCCTCGTCGGCGTCGTCTGAGACGACATCAGTGAATGATGGCGATGCGTCCCCGCTGTTTAGATGCGGATACTTCTCAAGAAGGAAACGCCTGCGGTACTCGTTGTTCGCAACATCAACGATCGATTCCAAGGTTGCCCAATTGAGGGTTATCCCAACCAAGACCCCCCAAGCCGGAACAACCTTTCCAAGTCCCTGCTTCGTCAGGCGTTTACCGAACGCGGTCGCGAACTGTTTGGAGACCTGGGACACAAGGGACTTATCCAAGACAGCCCATGCCTTTCCCCGAAAGAGCGCTTGGGTGAGCCGCGAAATATCCGACAATGCGGCGGTCTTTGCGCCGGCAGACATTGCGGTTCCGGCATTGACTACGGACATGACGAAGAGCTTCTCGGCTGGCTCCTCGGGATCATAGCCGTAAAGCAGTGATACTTCCCCAACGCAGCGGGAAGCGAGCCCAAGAACGACTGCCGCGTCGCCTAGGAAAGCACTGGCAATTACTGCACCAGAGGGAGCGGCTGAAGCACCTGCCGACGCGACTATGACACCTTCGCCGCCTGTGATCAACGCTCCGGCGGCCCCTCCTGAGGCCGCTGCGATTATCGGGTACGCCCAATTCGCCCCCCGTCCCCGGACTGCATCAAGCTGCTCTAGATCGAGACGGCGTAAGTCGGCGAGCGATTCAACGTCGTGCCCTCGCTTCTTGTGCTTCTTAACGACGCCACTGGCGGAGAGCCCCACCCGCGAGATCCGGCCCCCCATAAACCGCGCCGATCCAAGAACAGCGCCACCCCACTCGGTTAGACCGTTGGGAACTACATCGGCAGATCGCCGGGCTCCGGCCCCGATTGTGCGAACGCCTTTTGCGACCATCTGTTGTCCGCGTGAGACAACGGACTGAGCATTTGGGTGAGTTTCCAGGTATGCCGTTGCACGCTCGTTGAGCTTCGAAGCGCCGTTGGCTACTTGTTCACCAACATTCCTCATTCCCCGGGAGAGCGGCCGGCCCTTAAACAGTTGAATATTGCGCCAGGCATCGAGTTCGTAGGCCGAGGGTTCCGTCATGCCGCAAGCTTAGTAGCCAACCACAACACGCTGACAAATGGTTCCGCAGGGATGCCGGGTCGAGCCTCACTCGATTCCTTCAAAACGAGTTCGAGGTCGAAGTCGGATGCGGACCGCCGCGCTGGTTCGGCAGCAGGCAGGTTCTAAGTAATGGACTCCAAGGTCCACCAGGTTGCCGCTGGGACGCGCCGGAGCAGGAATGTCCGCAGGGCCGAATTCGAGGAGAGCTTCACCTGCACCCTCCAGAACTCGATATCCACAATGTTCCCGACGCCTACCGGCGCGGTCTGCCGACGCTCCCACCAGGCGTCACGTTCGAACCAGTGAACCGGTTCTTCGGTGACGACCCAGAGCCGGCCGTCATGCCTGACGGCCAACGGCCGCCCGGTCGGGCTGAACCGGACATCGACGCGGGCGTTGAGGGTGGTTTCATTCGCTGTTGCTGTCACGGTTTACGCGCTCTCCTAGATTCCTGCTCATCGTCCCGCCACGGCGGGTTACCGCCGAGGCCCACACCCATGTCCGGTACGTCAACGGCCCGTCCTTCCATGTCACTTCCGCTGCCCGTTCGGTCCAGGCGAACACTTCGCCTTCCACGAGCTCGGCGCAGTTCGGGAACCGCAGCCACGCACGCACCGGGATCCCCGGATACCCGTTCCGCATGGGGAAGTTCTTGAAATCAAGCTCTTCCAATGTGAGCCCGAACGGCTGCGCACGCTTGGAGTACCTCGCGTGCAGTGCCTTGGCTTGCTCCGGGTTCACTACCACATCACTAGAATATATGTTCGAATCGACACGGGAAGAAAAAGCGACCGGTTGGCCGCTGGAACCATTGTGGGGGAGGGGGGTGACATTTTTACCGCGTGTGATATTTGGGGTAACTCAGCCCCGCCACGCAGATTACCGGCTGTCAGGGCTGTGATATCTGAACCAACTCAGCCCTGCGATATCTCGTTCTTCGGAGGCAGGGCTGTGATGTTTGGCTACGTTCAAGCCCGTTGACCGCCGGGTGCCCGCAAGGCGGAGTGGGCGCTGTGATATTTGGGGAAACTCGCTCGTTGAGCCTGTGACATTTGAACCAACTGGCGTCTTCGACCGCCTAAATGTCGGCTGTGATATTTGGCTACACTCGCAGTTTCGGTGCCGCTACAGACCCGGATCGTCCTTTGTGGCTTCATCCGTGTGATTCTTGAGACTCCTGAACGTGGCAGCCATGGCCCGCATCGCATCCGGGTCTTCACTCCAATGGCGCCCGCCCCGGCCACAGGCACGGAACGAGGTCACGCGGGACTCATCCATAGCCTGCCGCAGCTCCACTAATGCCTCCTCCACATCAGCCAGTTCAGCCGGCGTCAGTGGTTTCCGCTCTTCGGGCATAGGAGCGCGCACCACGGCAGCAGGAGCCTGTGCTGCAGAAGCTCTCCGGACCCTGTTCAGGATGTTTCGCAGTCCCACTGTTCTGACCTTTCTCCACAAAAGGGTGTCCCGCCTGGGATTGGGGGTAACCAGGCGGGACGTAGCCCACCGTACCAAGAACGTCACCCTAAGGACGGACGTCTCCGTCCGCACGGCGTTCGGTGAACTTCTTCATGGCCTCAACCCACGTCATGCCCAACGCTGCGCCGATCTCATGCCAATCCATACCCTTGTATCTGGCCAACTTCACCGCCGCCAGCAACTCCCGACGCGCCCGAGCGGCGGCGTCGAACTTATCCTTCACGAGGTCCAGGGGAACCTCCATCAGAAAGCCGCGACCCAGCATGTCCTCCGCAGCCGTGGCCTCAAAACAATCCCCCAAAAGCTTGTAGGACGAAACCAACTCCGACATCTCATCTGCCGTGAGGTCGTCGAAGTCATTAGTGCCCACCGGACCGGTGTAAGGGTGAGGCCTCACGCTGGGCTCCTTCCTCTATCTCATCAACATAGCTTCCACGCGGACGGGTTTCCCATGGTCCAACACATTACGTTGCCGTCGCACCACGGGCAGCGGGCCGGGTTCTTTTCAGCCTTGACGACACACAGTGGTCGCGCGGGGCCGGGACGCTCGGGCACAGGAGCCACCGGGGCCGGAACAGTTCTAGGACGGCAGGGGGATTCACGTCGGGGTACTCCCAGCGATCACCCAAGACCCACCACCCAGCCCACACCAGAAACGACACAAAAACCGCGCAGATGTTGGCCTTGACGGCAGGCAACACCTTGAATACATAGTATCACAATAGTATCACTATAGTATCGCAATGATAAAAAAGGGCGGGCTCTGCGGACACAGAACCCACCCAGCCAAGCGACTCTCATCCCTACGCAATAAGGAGATTGGACCATGACGGCAACAGACGTGCTGACCGGCCAGCTTGACCTTCTAACCCTACTGGAACTGGAATCCAGGCCCACGGCACCGCTTCACTTCACGGTCGGGCATTACCACACTGACGAACTGGACGAGGCCTACGCCTACCGCGCCAAGAGTGAAGGCATCCTCGGCGTATCGAACTGGAGCCGCCAGTGGAATGAATGGCGGACGGGCCGGAACGTAGCAGCCGGCTCACCGCACCGAACCTTCACCTATGGCGCGGACCTGCGATGCCATGAGCATTGGCGCAATCCAAACTGCCAGTGCCTGGGAGGCCTCTTGTGCCGCGTGTACTGCCACGATTGCGACTGGTGGAGCGGTATCCATGACAGCGAGAACCGCGCCGTGGAGGACATGCTCAGCCACTGTTGGCCCGGCTGGCAGGAGCTGCCGCTGGTCACGGCAACCATGAAGGCCAACGGCGGATACAAGTACAAAATCCCCGAGGACTACCCCGCGGACTGGCAATACCCCGGCGCACCAGTGAGGACTCTCAGGGAGCCGATGGGCAGTCGGCATGTTCCCGGACGCAGTCCATGGGGCGGCTACGACATCGGAGTCATCAATAACACCAAATAGCCACAGAGAAGGCGGGGTCGAAAGACTCCGCCTCCCCTATATGCCGGGAAAAAACATCCTAAAACCTAGATTGGGTAGTATCAACATGATACTATAGTAGTATCAAGTCAAGCAGACGAACGAAACCAGAACCGACCCCCCGATGGAGCTGAGACAGATGACGATCACCGTTTACGCCAAGCCAGGATGCGTGCAATGCGATGCCACCGAGCGGGCCATGGACAGGAAAGGCATCGGGCACCTGACGGTAGACGTCACGAAGGATCCCGAAGCGCTGGAACGCATCAAGGCGCTCGGATACATTGCAAGCCCCCGTCGTCGTCACCGACCACGACCACTGGTCCGGATTCCGTCCAGACAAGATTGAGGAACTGGCCAGCTGGTCGCTTAGCCCGAACCACCAAAACTGCAGACGCTGCGGACACAGCACCGGCAGGAACACCCCTTCCTCCGCAAGGAGAACACCATGAAGAACAAGACCGCCCTGACAGCCGGCACCAGCGCCGCCACGGTCACTGACACGCTGGACGTGGCCGTCACCGTCCGCGAATCCTTTGAACTGCGAGCCAGCGTCACCATCAGCCGCGACGGCTTGGAATCCTGGGTCCAGGCACACTACGACAGCCCCGAGATCACCACCGCAAGACTGCACCAGTACATCCACGTCATGCACGGCTCGGGGATGCCCCCCACCATCAGCCCCAAGACCTTCGGACGCGAGCACGAAGTGACCGACGTTGAGCCGCAGGTCTTCGACCGCCGAGCAATCGACTCAGGCATTTACGGCGACCAGCACGCAGAAACGCTGCTCAAAGCCAACCCCATCCTCGTTTGCGGCAAGCAGCTGCCGGAACTGCACGACATTGACGACCACCACGTCGCAGCTGTCTACTGCGACCCCAGCAACGAAGACCTGACCACCCGGCTCATCATGGACGACAAGGGCTCCCTGAGTGGATTGGAAATCTGGGAAGACCGCCAGCGCACCCCGGAAGTGCACGCACCGTTCCGCTCCGGTTCGGACTGGACCGACGTCGAAGGTTCAGGCATCTGGGAAGACCTCCTCGCCACAGGAATCCACACCGCAGACTAACGAGCCACCCGGTAACCGGACGGCACAAGCCCCGGGTACCGGGCGACCAACTTGGAGGACATCATGACTATCTGGTTCGCCGTCTACGACTCCCACCAGGGGAAGACCAAGATCAAAGCAACCACCACCGAGGACGAGCTGCACACATGGCTCGAAAGCCACACCTACTCGTTCCGCGAAGTACGCCAAATCGGCACCACCGAGGTCTAGGAACCACGGCACGCAACAGCAGCTTCCCGTCCAAGATCACCGGATACCTCGAACCACCACAAGGACGACCGGACCCCCACGAGCCACTCCGATGCAACTTCTCCGGATGGTCAGCCCACGGCAACTCCACCGTCTTTGAGATCCGCGAGTTCTACTCCCAGCCCGAATACGCTGAGGAAGGCAAGCCCATCAGCGGAGACCAGACTCAGCGCTTCCTCGCCGTGGAACAAGGGGCCGGGTGGCCAACGTACGGCGATATTCCCAACATCAAACCACGAAACGCACTGTTCTAACCGAGAGAAAGGCACCACCATGGCCGGCGAAACCACCATTACCGTCATAGGCAACTTAACTACGGACCCAGAGCTCAGATTCACCCCCAGTGGATCCGCGGTGGCCAACTTCACCATTGCTTCCACGCCCCGGACCTTTGACCGTCAGAGCAACGAATGGAAAGACGGCGAGACGCTGTTCCTTCGTGCCAGTGTATGGCGCGAAGCCGCAGAGAACGTCGCTGAATCCCTGACCAAAGGTACCCGCGTCATCGTCAGCGGGCGACTGAAGTCACGCTCCTACGAGACCAAGGAAGGCGAAAAGCGCACCGTCATAGAACTGGAAGTAGACGAGATCGGACCCAGCCTCCGCTACGCCAACGTTTCCCGTGGGTTCAGCAAAGCTGAAGGTGCCTCCACCGCGAACCCCAGTGTCAGTACCTCAGCGTAGAGGGCAGGAACCTTTGGGTTTGGGATGGTCGCGGGGGATGGAGGTGACGGTTCAGTGTGTGCGAGCACGATTGACGCTTCTCGTCACTTTAAGGCGCTAAGGCCCTTCCACTTTCTCGAGCTCGTCTCCGAAAGGGTCGAGTCCGCGCTCCCTCAGGAGGTCTTCGATGAAGCCGAACTCTGTGGCACTGAGTTCGACTCCGACATCCCACGTCGAATCGCACTCCTCGCAGCACTGCAGGACTTCACCGGTGGCTTTGACGCGGTATGTATCGACGCGGCCCTGCTCACACCGCGGGCACAGAACGTAGACGCTCATATGGGCAAAGCAACACTGTCAAGAAGGCTCGTGCCGTGGGTAATGACTATTCTGACTGGAGTTTCGTCATTGGTACCAAAATGCTTTCCCATTGAAACAAGATACGTGTTGGCGCGCTGCCTACCAATTGGGGCCAAGCCGTGTGGCGTGACAGGGTCAATGGTTACTGAGGTCCGGGCGGGTCGGGACGGCGGGGCCGTCCAAGGCTGTGCGCCGGCTGATGAACACGTGCGGGTTGTCGCTGCGCTAAGGCCATTCCACTTTCTCGAGCTCGTCTCCGAAAGGGTCGAGTCCGCGCTCCCTCAGGAAGTCTTCGATGAAGCCGAACTCCGTGGCACTGAGTTCGGCTCCGAAATCCCACGTCGCATCGCACTCCTCGCAGCACTGCAGGACTTCACCGGTGGCTTTGACGCGGTATGTAACGACGCGGCCCTGCTCACACATCGGGCAAATGATGTAGACGCTCATGGGGCCAGGGGAGCACGTGCAAGCGGGCTTGTGTCGTGGAAAACGACTGTCGTGACCTTGGGTTCGTCGGTAATACCAAACTGCTTTGCCATTGAATCAAGATACGTGTTGGCGCGCGGCCTACCAATTGGGGGCAAGCCGTGTGGCGTGACAGGGTCAATGGTTACGAAGGTCCGGGTGGGTCAGCACGGCGGAGTAGCGGGCCGCGCCTGGGATGCTGAGCCCGAACATGTCGCAGAGCCGTCGAATGTCGCCCCCGTTCGCGTGCAGTTCGTGGAGGATCCGGTCTTCGCGGATCTCCTGGACGGTCATGCCCATGGACGTGTTGACCCACCAGATACCAACTGCGGAGCTGTCCAGGGCTGTGCGCCGGCTGATGAACAGGTGTGGGTTGGTGGTCTTCGGCCATCGGTTTTCGCGATAGGCCAGCCATGCGGCCAGTCGGTCCCGGACGGGTTGGGCGAGCGGGATAACCCGCTGGTCAATATGCAGTCGGCCGTCGTGGATGTCGGTCAGCTGGAGCTTGCGGACTTGACCGGACCGCAGCCCGTGGAAAGCAACGATCGCTGTCACCGCGGCGCGGGCGGGGGACGAGGAGTTGATGGCTTCGCGGAGCGAGGATGCGGCCACGGGCATGGGCTGGCGGGTTTCGTGGGTGCCGGTGCGTATCGACCCGATTGGGTTGAAGAAGACGACACGGTGGGCTTTGAGGACCCGGAACAGGCAGCGCAGTCCTTGGCCCATGGTGGCTCGCGGGTTGCCGGAGCCGGGAAGGACTTCCGTGACGTCTTCTGCGGTGACTTCCCGGAGGGTTGTGTGTCCGGCCGCTGCCCAAGCGTTCAGGGCAGGAAGGGACCAACGCAGGTACAGGCGGATGGTCTGTTCCGTCCGGGGTCTACTGCGCGGAGGGGACATGCTGCCGTGGGTCATGACCACGTACCAACGGCCAAGTTCGTGGCGCATTTGTTCGGGAAGCCCGGCGATGGCGGTGCTGAACCACTTGTTGACGGCAGGTTCGCGGTCGTCCTCGAGCAGTCCGGTTGCAGCGCAAACCTCCAGCAACCGCAACGTGTTCGTTCCGATTTGCTGCAGACCAAGGATGTCGGTGGCGCGCAGTGGCGCTCCGGGTGTGTCCTGCAGGCCAAGGGCGATGGTCAGTCCGCGGCGCACGATTTTTGTCGCTGTCAGGCTCCATCCGTGCTTTTCTGCGTAGTCCACAACGAATCCGTCGAGGAAGGCAGCCATCGCTGGGTCAGCCGGGGCTGGGAAGCCGTGGGCACGTCCTCGCTGCAGATCGCGTGCCGGTGCGGGGAACAGCACCAGTTGGCGGTGGGCCACGGGGGTAAATGCCGGGACTGGGCCCGTCATGGGTTGTTTTGGTCGGTGCCGTCGGGTGCCGCGTCGTTGCCCTGCGCTGGCGTGGCGGAGGTTTGCTATGAACAGTTGCTGGCCGAAGCGGTTGGCTTCCAGCAGATCGGCCCCGTTCTTGCGGCCTCCGGCGGCGAGGAATTGGTGCCAACAGAGCCTGCAGCCCTGATCGTCATTGACTGCAGCAGTTATGCCGCATGCCCTGCAGATTCCCTCAGCATATTTAATTCGCCAGGCCTTACACGCATCGCAGAGCCAGGCGTTGATTCTGCCCACGCCCCAGGCCTGGCAGTCCCGGCACGCCGCCACTGGCTGGGGAGCGCTGCGGTGGCATTGATCGCACAGTCCCGCGGAGTAGTACCCCTCTGTTCGCCCGCATCGTCGGCACGGCGGCGGGACGAACGGACCTCCGGGCATGCAGCCATAGCAGAACTTCGTCCGACGCGGATAGCTCCATGCGACCGGCCGCAGGCAACAGACACTGCACTGACGGGGACGGCTGGCACCTCTCATACCGGCGGCTTGGAACGGTTGCGACCGAGCCGGGGAATCACAGCCGGTGCAGAACCAGCCGATGATGCTTGGGCCAGTTTCGGCCGTGCGGCGGCTACTTTCTCTGGCTCGCAGATCAGCAGCTCCGTGGGGGAGCAGTTCAGCACCGCGCAGATGACGTCCAGATCTTCGAGGCGGATCGTTGTCGGTGTCCCGGTCCAGAGCCCGGACATCTTGCCGGTGCTGATCTCAAGTCCGGCGTCGGCAAGCCGACGTCGCAGCTCGGTCGATTTCCAGATTCCCCGCTCCGCAGCGACCATTCGTAGGTTCCAACGCATCTTGTCACTCTCCTGTCAGCCGGGCGGCCAGGCGTTCGTTTGCGACCGCCCAAGCATGGTCGATGTGGTCCGAATGGACGTGGATATAGCGGGTGGTGGTCGAGAGCCATTCATGTCCGAGCAGCTCTTGGACAGCTTTCAGATCCAAGCCCCGAGCATAGAGGGACGAAGCGCAGTAGTGCCGCAGACCGTGCGGACTGAGCCGTCCTCGCCATGCCGGCAGCCAGCGCTCGACCGCGCCAGCCAGGCCTGCCCGCAGCGCGTCATCACCGACCCGCGCGCAGCCACCGGTATGTTGGTCACGCCGTTCGCTCGGGAACAGAGGCGCATCGGGATCCAGATAGTCATCACCGAACTGATGGCGCACATCCGTCAGCCACCAATGCAGCAGCGAGTCAACCGAGTTGATCGCGGGAACAAGCCGGGGTTTGGCGCCCCGGCCACGGCTGCCTTTGCCGAAGCGCACGTGGAGCTTGCCGTGCTCCCCGAGGTCGGGACGCCAATCCTTAATGTCGAGCATCAGGGTCTCGTTGATCCGCAACCCGGCCCGGCGCCACAACGACGCCGCCACATAATCACGGGCCGCGGGCAGATACTTCCTGGCCTCTGGCAAAGCATCGCGCCATCTGGTGAACAGAGCCTCAATTTCCGGGTCACTGGGCGGGACCCGGGTAGCTACGAAAGACGAGCCGGAGGGCCGGTTGAATTCATCTATCGGCTGCAACACCACATAACCGGTGAGAGCATGAATGTCGCCTTGGTACCTGGCGATCAGGAAGTCGAAGAACCTGGCAAGGGTGCCGGCTTTGCCTTCCCTCGTGGACCGCGCCTGATTCCGTTCCTGACGCAGATGCGCCAGGAACCGGTCAGCGTCCGAGGGCGACGCCGTCCACAGGTACTGGCCGAGGAACCGTGCGAACTCAAAGATCACAGAGCGTTCTGTGCTGACGAACTGGTCAGTGACGCCCGAACCGATCTGGGCGAGCAGGAATTGATCGACGAGTTCTTGTTCAAAGTCCTCTTCGTCTTGTTGAGAACGCAGCGTCTGGCTGAATCCTATGGACCGGACGGTCGCAAGCACCATCACGCACCTCTGGGTTCAGCAATATTTCGCACTGATCATGAATACCACGAAAGCTTCAGGAATCATGAAAATATTTCAGCTATCGATATTGGAGGCAAAATGAGTAGTTTCGGCGGATATCTTGGCGGAAGTGGGGAATGTGAGTCGACTCATGAACTCACGGGATTCGGGACAGCCAAGGTCAACCGAACCCAACGTTCCAGCGGAAACGGCCAAGCAGGAGGCGGCTTCGGCAACAGTAACACTGCCGCTACCGCTACGCAGGACGATCCATGGGCCACCCCGCAAGCCACGAGCGCCGGTAGCTGGGGCAACGGCCCGGACGCCGAGCCACCCTTCTAAAACTCCGTATGGTGTCGGGGCCAGTCACTAGGCTGACCCCGACACTACTTAATCAACGCCAGCCACATTACTTCTCACGAGGGGACTCACAGCATGACGCACAACGATGACCTCCGTCGCTGGGCCAAGGGAATGTACGGACTCGAAGCCGCCACCGAGCTGCTGATCCGGGCTTTCAACGGCAATTTCGCAGCCCCCGGCAATCCGTGGGTCCATACGAGCACCGAACCGCAGGGCCCTGGCCAATTGAATGCATGGATCGACTTTGAATCCATCCCGGACGAGACAGGGGCGCTCTCTGGCGGTGAGCGGAGATTCCTGCTGCTGGCTGCCTCATTGGCTGCCGATGTTCCAGTCGTCCTTGGCGACGTCGTCACGGGGCTCGACCGTGGAAACCTCGATTTGCTGCTGGCGGCCATCGCTCACGCAGGGGGCAGCCACGAACACTCTGGCATGACACTCGACGAGGACGGCACGCCCAAGTCCTTCACGCACCTAAAGACGCTGCACCCATGGCCATAGTGAAAAATGACTCGTATGACTAACCCGGGGGCAGGCTGGTACACGGATCCCAACAATTCAACCCAACAGCGATGGTGGGACGGTCGAACATGGACTCAGCATACGCAGGCGAACGCCCCTGCATCTCGACCAGGGAACCCGACTGCAGCGATAGGTTTCGGATTGGGAATGGCAGCCTTCTTCCTGTTTTCCATCCCAATTTTCGGACTGCTTCTTTCGCTTGCGGCCCTCGTGGTTTCAGCCATGGGGCTTCCACAGGCACAGGGCACGCCCAAGCAGTATCGGGTCTTCGCGGTCATTGGACTGATCCTTGGGATCATCTACACGCTGATGGCGGTTCTATTTCTAATCACCGGACGGTGAATGCCCGTGCACGATTACGGTCGTTTTCGTGCACGCGCCAACCCGCCGGGGGCGAGCTTCCCCGCCCCTTGCCGCTTCGCGGAAACACGCCACTGGATTTTGAACGTAACGCTGCACGGAACCGACAAGTGAACGGCGACGACCTGTGTTGGGTTTGGTGCACTCTTGCTAATCTGAGCCCAGCGGCAACCGACGTCGCGCCAACAGGAGAGACATGCCTACCCTCAAGCCCAGGAACACGGCCCACCACTCCGAGGAGTCACGCGTCCTTATCCAGGACGTGATCCCGTACGAGGTGGCCGAAAGCTTTGATGCTCTGCAGGGACCGGGGGACGGTGTTCTGACGCTGCCGCAGCACGTCTACTGGGGACCACAGGCGGACTGTGATCTGGGCCAGCCCGAAGGCGTGTTCAAGGCGTATCAAGCAATCCTGCGGGAAGGTACGCGGGCAGATCAGGAGCAGCTGCTCAACGCCGGCCTCTTGGTGAAGGTGTGGAGCGAGCTGATGCTGCCTGTTCGCGTCCGTGACTTGTGGGAGACCAAGTTTCCGCAGCTGGCGCAGCGCTCCTAATGTCGGACGTCGAATACCATCGCGATGTCACGCGCCTGGCGCTGGATGCCTTGGCCAGCGGAGGATTCGCCTTGGCCGGCTCCGGCGCCATCCGGGAACATGGCATCATCGACCGTCCCACACAGGACATCGACCTGTTCACCTCCGTCACCAGCACCGAGGCCTTCGCCCTCGCAACACAGCGACTTGCGGAGGCTATGCGAGATCGCGGCCTCGAAGTAGCGGAGCGCCGCATTGGCCCGCAGTTCGCAAACTTCTCCGTCACGTCAGCGGCAGGCCAAACAGTCGAAGTGGACCTTGGCGTCGACTGGCGGGCAGCGGAGCCGGTCACCCTGTCCATCGGCCCGGTCCTGAGTCTTGAGGACGCCGTTGGGAGCAAAGTCGTGGCTGTCTACAGCAGAGCCGAAGTGCGCGACTACCTTGACCTCGACGCCATCAGGGAGTCCGGCCGATTCACTGACGGGCAACTGCTCGACCTCGCGGTTGACCGCGATCCCGGTTTCGACATCGTAGTGTTCGCCGGCCAGCTTGAACAGATCAACCGCATCACCAGCACCTTGCGGGTTGAGGAATACGGAGTGGGGGAGCAGGAGCTGGCACAGCTCAAGGCACGGCTGAGCGACTGGGCCCGTGACCTGCACGCCAACCCGCCGACACTTGGCCGCGACCCGATCCAGAACGACCAGGAACAGGCTGGGTCCATGGATCCCGGAATGGAGCAGGTGATGAAACTTGTGCAGGCCTCCTACCCGGTTTCGGCCCGCGACGCTCTGCGCCCGTCAGCCGAAGCGCCGGCGGCTGCGGCAACGCCATCAGAGACGCGCAAGGAACGGTAAAAGGGTAGGAACCGTGACAGTTAGCCTCGTTGGATACACGCGTAGCCCGGACGGTTAGAAACCGTCCGCTTTACGACGACGCGCCTGGCCACATGTAGGCGTTGGCATGGTGTGCCGTGGCGGCTTGAATAGCGGCCCGCCCTTTGGGGCCCTTGCTGGGCAATGTGCGGGTCTTTGCACTTTCTGCAGTAGCCAAATAGCAATCGGAGGTCCCATGGGATTCCAGTACGATCAAGGGAATTAGCGGGCTGCTGGCTGAATAGATAAGTCAATGTACAAGAACCCGCGCGGCTCTGGTTACGTTTTCACAGAAGGAACAGTCAATGCTGAGCTATCGCACTCTGATGAGTATTCGCCCACCTCAAGACACAGACCCTCTTCAGGGGGTTGTTGATAGGACCTTCGCGTGGATGAAGGAAAAGGGCCTGGACGTTGACGGTGCTCAGCCTAATGGTGAATACGAAGTCGCTGAACATGCGCGCCTGAAGTGGATCGTTTCCGATACGGAACACACCACTGACACCCATCGATTTATTCTTACGGAGGAGTCGCCCTCCGGAAATTGGGTGTCGACGATCACCGTACGCCAGCCAAGGGACCTACACAACCCAGGGCGGCGAGGCCAAGACCTCCACCGAAGTCCTGTGGACCAATCACGAACTCCAGCTGCCCGGCCCTGACTTTCGTCCGACAGGCCCGGAAAATGACGAAACGCCCTGCCTCCGGGAAGGATGCTTCCGCACCGTCACGCAGCCCCGCACGGGACGGCCCCGGAAGTACTGCTCCAACGCCTGCAACTCACGGCACCACCGCACCACCGCCGATACAATGCCCGAATAGGAAAACTTCAGTATCATCGTGGTATCATCGTAATATTAGTATCAAAACAGTGTCACTGTTATACTGTGCCAGTAACACCATGGCACTAAAGGCTACGCATCCTGATACCAAGGCGGTATCATCATCTGATTCTCTCGAGAGGAAGACATGCCAGTAATCCTTGTCGCCAGCCAGAAGGGCGGGACGAGTAAAACGACGACGACGATCAACATCGCCGCCGAGCTTTCGCGGTTGGGCCACGACGTTCTGATCGTTGACTGCGATAAAAGCGTGCAGTCCTCCACAACCTGGGCAGAGGACCGCGCGCAGGATGACTCACTCCCCCGTGTCCACGCGATCCAGAAGACCGGCAACGTCCGTGAAGCCCTGAAGGATCTGAAGAAACGCTACGACTACGTGATTGTCGACGCGCCGGGGCATGACAGTCAGGAAATGCGGACGGCCATGACGGTCGCGGACCTCATGATCATTCCTGTGCGTCCTTCCCAGTTCGACCTGGACACCATGCCCGGGATGGTGGGCCTGATCGAAGCCGCCCAGGACATGAACCCCAAGCTGAAGGCGACCGCGCTTCTGACACAGGTTCCCACATACCCGAATGCCACCGAAGAAGATGAAGCCAAGGACTACTTGCGGGACTATCCACAGATCCCGCTCATCGACGCGGCACTGAAGATCAGGAAGGCCTACAGGGACAGCATCCCAGTGGGCCGCGGCGTCATCGAGCTCTCAAACGCGTCTGCAAAGGCAGAAGTGCAGGTACTGGTAAAGGAGATTCAGGGATGCCTATAAAGAAAAGGGACG
The DNA here is from genome assembly GCF_048595705.1 of Paenarthrobacter sp. TA1.8. Classification (NCBI taxonomy): domain Bacteria; kingdom Bacillati; phylum Actinomycetota; class Actinomycetes; order Micrococcales; family Micrococcaceae; genus Paenarthrobacter; species Paenarthrobacter sp. TA1.8. The sequence goes on along the minus strand of NZ_CP184288.1, from coordinate 75,710 downwards.
CAATGCCGACAGCCGCTGCTACGGGGTCGGTGGATGAAGACGCTGTAGCCAAGAAGGCTGAGGAATTTGGCAGGGGAGGTTACGCACCAGAAGTTGTTGAGATTCCCTTGGACCCCAACGCCCCTGTTGGACCTCAGGGAATCCTGTTCAGGTTCAACGACTACCAGAAGCAGCTGCTCAAAGAATCAGCCGAAGCTGACCGGCGCAGCCAGCAGAAGCTGCTCGAATCCATTATCTGGCCGGAATTGGAACGCCGCCGAGCCGCCCGGAACCAGTAACACGGCAGTATCACCGCAGTATCAGTGCGATATGACGCCGGTATCGCGGTAGTTGCAGCAGGCGCCGTCCGCGCTTCGGACGGTTTGCTGTTGACCATCCCCGCGATCCCCATGTGACAGGAAACCCAGATGCATCCCCGCTACCGTGAGCCTCGAACCAGAAGAGGCACCAGGGGGAGTAGTCCATGGCGGGACGCAGGAAGCAAATCGATGGCCAGCTGAGCTTTGACGCTTTGTGGGCGGCACCAGAGGAGGATCGCAATGAACAAGTACGGCAGGCAGGCTCAGGAAGCCTGGAAGACAGCCAGTCCAACGCAGTACAGCCAGGTTCAGAACCCGGACGAGTTCTTTACCAAGCTGGGGGAGCAGGCCCAGGAACAAGTGGACGAGCTGCAGATCAAGCTGGCCGGCCCGGACCCGAAAGGGGAGGGGTATCTGGAGAAGGTCGGCAGGTTGAACGCGGCACGGAACCAAGCCGAGGAGATCGTCCGGTACGAACTGCTGTCGCCGCCGGAGACGGAGGGCGAGGACGAAGAGGACGAGTACGTGAATCCGAGTATTCAGGAGTACCTGGACTCGATGAGGGAAGTGGACAAGCTCCGGGAACAGCTCTACTAGACACCGAAGCGGGCAGGTTCCGCCCGACGTCTCAAGAGGACTTGGCGCCGTCCGGTGCGCGGAGTCGCATTAGGGCGAACCTTGAAGCCCTCGAGGTGCTTCAAACGTTGCAGACCGAGGACCGGCCAGCCACAGAGGCTGAAAAGACTTCGCTGGCACGGTGGGGGAGTTGGGGAGCGCAAGGTGTCTTCCAAATCTTTGATGAAAGCCGCGAGGAATACGCGGGGGACCGAGAACACCTGCGCAGCCTCCTGAGCGAGGCACAATACGACGCCGCGCGCCGTACCACGATCAACGCTCACTACACCGACGCTGCCTACGTGAAGGCCATGTGGTCAGCGGTGCAGGACCTCGGATTCGACGGTGGCACGGTGCTGGAACCGGGATCCGGTGTCGGCACCTTCATCGGCTTCGCCCCTGACTCAGCCGAAATGACCGGCGTTGAGCTGGACCCGACCACGGCCGCCATCTCCCAAGCCCTCTACCCTGAGGCCACTGTCCGGGCGGAGTCCTTCGCGGACACGAAACTCCCCACCGGCCACTTTGACCTTGCCATCGGCAACGTTCCCTTCGCTAACGTCACGCTGCACGATCCCCGCCACAATGCCGGGGAACACTCGATCCACAACCACTTCATCCTCAAATCCTTGGAACTGACCCGCCCGGGTGGCATGGTGGCTGTGCTGACGTCCAGCTTCACCCTGGACGGCACCAACCCGGCAGCACGGCGGGAAATGAACCAGCTGGCCGACCTTGTGGGGGCGGTCCGCCTGCCAACCGGTTCGCACCGCAAAGCAGCCGGCACCGACGCGATGACCGACTTGCTGATCTTCCGCCGCAGGGAACCCGGGCAGGAACCGGCCTCAACACTCTGGGAGACCGTCAGTGCCCGCAGGATCGACGGGACCATCACCCGCCTGAACTCCTACTTCGATGAGCACCCCGAGCGTTTGTTGGGGGATCTGCACGTGTCCCACGGCATGTACGGGGCCGAAACCCTGCAACTGACGGCCGATGACCTCTCCGCTGTCCCGGAGCGCTTGAACGCTGCCCTGGCCGACGTCGTGGTCGAGGCCAAGGCCGCAGGCCTTGTCATCACTGCCCGCACCGAGGAACAGGAACGTCAGCGTGCCGCTTACGTCCCGGCAGGTGCCAAGGAATGGGAGGGCCACATCAGCGCCAACGACACCGGCTTCACCGTGGTCGAAAACGGCTCCCACACCGAACTCGCCGTTCCCAAGACCCAGGCCGCCGAACTCCGCGCCCTTCTGGGACTCAGGGACGCCGGCCGGAAACTCCTCACCGCAGAAGCCGACAGCCGCGACGACACCGCCGACATCGATGCCCTGCGTGACGAGCTGAAGACCGCGTACAGCCAGTACGTGGAGACCTACGGGCCGATCAACCGCTTCACGCTCCGGGACACCGGACGTGTGGATGAAGAGACTCAGGAGCCTATCCAGGCCCGCATCACACCCCGTGCTGTGTCGATCCTTGGCCGTGACCCGTTCGGGCCCTTGGTCAAGGCGCTGGAGAACTTTGACGAGGCCAAGCAGACCGCTACACCCGCTGCTCTGCTCTCCAGTCGCCAAGTTCAGCCCCGCCGACCCATTCTTGGTGTGGATACTGCCGAGGAAGCGCTCACCGTCACCCTCGATACCGTGGGTGAGGTTGATCTGGATTACGCCGCGTCCTTGCTGGGCATCAGTGTGGAGGAAACCCGTGCGGCCATGGGGGAGAGCATCTACCAAGTCCCTGGCCCGGACGAAACCTTCCAAACCCGCGCCGAATATCTCTCCGGGAACGTCCGCGAAAAGCTGGAAATCGCCCAAGCCGCCGCGCTCAGCGACGAACGGTTCAACGCCAACGTTCATGCCCTCACCCAGGCCATTCCAGAACCGCTGCGCATGGACGAAGTGGAAGGACGCCTCGGCGCTGTCTGGATCGACGCCGACACCCACCAGGAGTTCGTCCGCGAAATCCTTAACGACCCCTACGCCACCGTCTCGAACGCAGCAGGGTCCATGTGGGACGTCAAAGCCAACCGCCACACCCTTGCGGCCACGAGTAACTGGGGCACTCAGCGGATGCCAGCCTCCGACATCCTCAAGCAGGTCCTCGAACAAAGGCCAGTCCGGGTCACCGACGAAAATGAAGACAAGCGCCGGATCCTGAACCCCACAGAAACCGCAGCCGCACAGGAAAAAGCGCAGCTGCTGCAGGAACGGTTCAGCGAATGGGTATGGGAGGAACCCGAACGGGCCAACCGCCTCATCGACGAATACAACCGTCGTTTCAACTCCATCGTGCTCCGGGACTACAGCACCGAAGGGGAGAGGCTGACCCTGCCCGGCATGGCCAAAGACTTCTCGCCACGCCCGCACCAGCGTGCCGCTGTGGCGCGGATGCTCTCTGAACCAGCCGTTGGCCTGTTCCACCAGGTTGGTGCGGGAAAGACTGCAGAGATGGTCATGGGTGTGATGGAGCTTCGCCGCTTGGGCATGGTTAACAAGCCTGCCGTCATTGTCCCGAACCACATGCTCGAACAGTTCGCCCGGGAATGGCTGCAGATCTACCCGCAGGCGCGCATCCTCGCCGCCTCATCGACTGACCTCGCAGGCGACAAGCGCCGCCAGTTCGTGGCCCGGGCGGCTGCGAACCAGTGGGACGCCGTGATCATGACCCGCACCGCGTTCCAACGAGTGAGCCTTAGTCCGGAAGCCGAAGCCGCCTACATCAACGCTGAAGTCATTCAGATGCGGGCGGAGCTGGAAGCCGTCAAGAACAACGGCCAGGACAACGGCCGAGCCAACGCCAGCATCATCAAACGGCTGGAAAAGGCAGTGCTGGCCCAGGAAGAAACGCTCAAGGCCAAGCTCGACACTCCCGCCGACCCCGGGATCAGCTTCGAGGAAACCGGCATTGACTACCTCGTCGTGGACGAGCTGCACGACTACAAAAACCTCCGGACACCGTCCAACATCTCCGGCGCCGCAATCCAAGGCTCCAACAGGGCATCGGACCTTCACATGAAGACCGAGTTCCTGCGCGAACGCGAAGGACGGCGCGTGATCACCGGTGCCACGGCAACACCGATCGCGAACTCCGTCACGGAAATGTACGTCATGCAGCGCTACCTGCGCCCGGACCTGCTCCAAGCAGCCGGCATCAAGGACTTCAACACCTGGGCCGCGACCTTCGGGCAGGTTGTTGAAGAAATGGAACTCTCCGTCGCCGGCGGCGACCGGTTCAAACTCAAGAGCCGGTTCGCGAAGTTCCAAAACGTCCCCGAACTGCTGAAAATGTTCCACACCTTCGCAGACGTCAAAACCGCCGAAGACCTCAAACTGCCCATCCCGGCCCTCGCCCCACGGAACGGGGACGGGCTCCGCCAGCCCAACATGCTCGCCGTCGAACCAAGCCCCGAACTGCGCGCCTATATTCAGGACATCGGCAACCGCGTCGATGCCATCCAGCAACGCCTTGTCGCCTCTGAGGAAGACAACATGCTCAAAGTCTCTTCAGACGGCCGCAAAGCCGCCCTGGACATGAGACTCGTGGATCCCGGACTGTTCCAGCACGGAGCCACGAAGATCAGCGCCGCAGCCGACCTGCTGGCCAGCGTCTACGAAGAACACAAAGACCGCATCTACACCGACCCCTCCACTGGGGAGCCGGAACCAGCCCGTGGTGCTCTGCAACTGGTGTTCTGTGACTTCGGCACGCCCTCGGAGAAGTGGAACGTCTACGGGGAGCTCAAGGACCAGCTCCGGCGCAGGGGAGTGCCCGAACACATGGTCAGGTTCATCCATGAAGCCAAGAACGACAACGAGAAAGGCCGGCTGTTCGCGGCCGCCCGTTCCGGACAGATCGCGGTGCTCGTTGGCTCAACATCGAAAATGGGTGTCGGCACGAACATTCAAAAACGTGCCGTGCACCTGGTGGACATGGACGCCCCGTGGCGGCCGTCCGACGTCGAACAACGCCACGGCCGCATCCTGCGCCAAGGCAACCAAAACCCCGAGGTCCGAATCTCCCAAGTCGTCACCAAGGAGTCCTTCGATTCCTTCATGTGGCAAGGACTGGAACGCAAATCCCGGTTCATCAACCAGATCATGCGCGGCCGCCTGGACGTCCGGGAAATTGAAGACATCGGGGACAACACCCTGAACTTCGCCCAAGCCAAAGCCATCACCAGCGGCAACCCGCTGGTACTGGAAAAGGCCGTCGCGGACCAGGAACTGGCCCGCCTGTCCCGTCTGGACCGGGCGTACAACCGCAACCTGGTCGCGGTGAACCACACCAAACGCGGAGAACAAGCCGCAGCTGACTTAGCAGCCCAAGACCTGCCACTGATCCACGCCGCCGTAGCGCGGACCGTGGACACCACCGCGGACGCCTTCAAAGCCACCATCGGCGGGCAGAGCTTTGACAACAGAACCGACGCCGCCGAAGCTCTCCGGGCATGGGCAGGACGACAAGGCCACCGGCTCATGAACCTCTACGGGTACGACGAACTCGGCACGATCGCCAACATCGGAGGCCACGAACTGCGCGCCAAGCTCGTACCCGGACGGGACCTCGACCGTTCCACGGTGGAGGTACGTGTGGAGGGTGTGCCCAGGGCGACCACCCAGATATCCCGTAAGGGTCTGCTCTCAGCTGACCTTGGCACGATCAGGCAACTCGAAAACAGGGTGTCCTCGTTGCCAAGGCTCGCCGCTGACGTCGAGACACGACGCCAGGAAGCCCTCACCCGTATCGAGCAAGCAGACAAGGCGCTGGCGGAACCGTTCAAGCACGCCGACGCACTCAAGGCTGCTCAAACCAACTCGGCACGTATCGACCAGCTCATGGCCGATGCTTCAAAACCGGACGAACAGCCACAGCCCGAAGCCGCTGCCGAAGTTGACCCGCGCATGGAGAAGATGCAGCGCCTCATGAACGCATCATTCCCGACTCCGCCGGGAGCCGCGGCCACGGCATCCACGACCACAGCGGCCACACCAAGAACGCCGGAACAACACCGCCGACAAGACTCCGACTACGTACGCTAAAACCGGCCACGCAAAAGCCCTGTACAGCAACAAGCTGTGCAGGGCTTCATCCTTATCCATCCGTGGAGGGGTATGGGGACTCTATGTGAGCTATTTAGCGGTTGTTGGCTTCGGGAAGGGTGGCCAGAATCCTGTCGCGCAAGGCCCCAGATTTCTCAGATGGTGACCACTCGACGAGATGAATCCCCTCTTTACTCAGCTTGTCGAGATGCGCGGAAACGACTGGGTTCGCAAGAGAACCCAGCGATGGCGAAGGCGTGATGATAACTGCACTGTGAGCCCCCTCGCGATCCATGACCATTCGAAGCCGTTTGGCCTGCCTGTCAAGGATGTGCTGGTTGGGGACGAGTTGTTTGACCTCTACTACCAGTTTGTGGGAACCAATTGTCATAACTGCATCTGCCCCGAAGTCAGAACCCGGTTTCGAAGCCAGCGGTCCGAACCTATGGCGAAGTGCCGCCAAGACGTCATTCTCATACTCGAAGTGTCGGTCCCAGGCGCGGACTACCTGGCTCGATTTTTCGTCTGACGGGAACTCGGCAAATAAAGCGCGAAGGGATTCCACTCCTGCGGCGTCCATGGAAGATTCATCCACGGGGGCAGTTTCGTCCTGTTCGGGTAGGGGTGTGTCTTTCTGCGGAGAGCCTTTTAGGTAGTGGTTAAGAATTCCGTCGACAGCATCCTTCTGAAAGGGAGCCCTGGCGGTGCTCTTCAGAGACCTTATGAGGCTGATTGCCATTGAAAATGGCAGGGGGTCCTTTGTCTTGCTCGCCTTCTCGCTTGCATCCAGATTAGGGGAGACGATGCGGTCAGTCACCCACTCGAACTGTTCCCACCATGCCTCATCTTCGGCCTTCTGTTTGGTGTGTTTGAGCTGTCGATTCAAGGACCATGCCCCGATCACTGCTGCAAAGACAGCAAATAGACCTGCCATTGCAGGACTCGTAACGAACCGATCGGCAAGTGGGCCCCAGTCATATGACGGCCATGGCCATTTCCATAAGGCAAACAGAGCGACGGCATGAACAGCGATGGTCAGCAGGAAGACCGTGAGATAGGTGAACAAGGCTATGGCGGCGACTCGGCGGGTCACCGGGTGACTCACTGTTCTTGATACCCATCCCTTGCGGGGCGGTGCCTCCGTTTTGCTTTCTGGAGGTGCCGTCGTTGTACTCATGGGATTGAGTTTATGCGGGTTCTGTAGACGCCACTGACGGCATTCACCTGACCGCCTGGACGCGACCACCACGGCACCGTCCCGAAGAGATTGCCACAGGGCAGAATGGGGTCATGTGTGGCAGATACGCTCCGCAGCCCCAGGGACTGGCGCAACGAAAGCCCAGGCGGCGAGCCTGAACCAGCAGCACCAGCAACGGGCAGGGTACGAGCGGTGAACCAGAGTGGTGGCCGCCCTGTTCATCCGGGAACTCATCTTCTAGAAAGACTCGCCCCGATATTGCCCCAGCGATGGGGCAATTCTGGTACGGTCGATTCATGACTACGGAAATGAGTATTGAACAAGCGGCCGCCGCAGCAATCAGCCAGGCCCGGCTGCTCGCCCATCAAGCCAACCTGGCAGCCGACACGGCCATCCAGCAAGCGGTAACGCTCTTGCTTGACTCGGGCATGACCCAACGAGCGGTCGCCCAGATGACAGGCGTCAGTAAGTCCAGCGTGGCGCGTATGGCCAAGTCTCGGCCGCCACTCGGAGTAGTTGTCGGTCTGCAGACCGATGCCCGCGTCTACGCGTTCGCAAATGAGTGGATCTGGGGCAGTCAAGAGAATGCGCGGGCTGTAGCGGACCAGCTGTTGCAAGCAGGTGAACTTCCCGGCGGGGACGTTCGGTGACGCCGCCGAACCCGGGTTCTCATGTTCTCGTGTCGCCCACTCGCCCGCGGACCAGCTGACAGGTCAAAAACGACCGTATTTGCTACAACCCAGCCGACTCATTGAAGAGGTTCAATGCACCCCCGAATTTTGTAGCGGAACTTAGTGCCGAATTCTATGTGCCGGTTCTTCTGCTGGTTGACGGGTATTGGTACATTTGGGCGCATGGGACATCTGTTGGGCTACGCCCGGGTATCGACCGGGGACCAAGACGCGGCTCTGCAGCAGGACGCGTTGAAGGCGGCCGGCTGCTACCGCATCTTCACGGACACGGCTTCCGGGTCTCTGGAGTCCCGGCCGGAACTGACCAAGGTTCTGGATCAGCTGCGGCCCGGGGACACTTTGGTTGTGTGGCGGCTGGACCGGCTTGGCCGGTCTATCCGACATCTGATTGACCAGCTCGCCGATCTCCAGGAGCGTGGCATCGGGTTCCGGTCCCTGCAGGAGGCGATCGATACAACTTCCTCGGGCGGACGTCTCGTCTTCCATGTGTTCGCGGCGCTGGCGGAGTTCGAACGGGACCTGATCCGTGAGCGGACTAGCGCAGGGCTTCAGGCGGCACGGGCGCGCGGGCGCGTTGGCGGCCGGCCCCCGTTGCTGACCAAGGACAAGCTCCGGACCGCCCGCCGGATGTATGAGCAAAAGGACATGACGGTCGAGAAGATCGGCGAGGTTCTGGGCGTCAGCCGGACCACCGTCTACCGGGCACTCCGGCGCGAACCGGCCCCTGCCGTGCCGCGGCGCCGTTCAGGGCAGAAAACAGTCCGGTGACGGCCGGAGGCAGCGGTACCCTCACCGGTAACACTGCCTCCATGCCTGACCAGACAGCGTTGGTGCGCTGGCGAATCCTTCGCCGGCATATCGAAGACGGCGTGCCCCTTACTGCCCTTGCTGAGCACGAAGGCATCGGACTTCGGACACTGCAGCGCTGGCACGCGGCCCACAAACGCAACGGCATCGCCGGACTGGCTAGTGCAAACCGAGGGACCACCCGACGCAGGAGCACCTCCGAGCTGGTCGCACTCGTCGAAGGGCTGGCTTTGGTGAACCCGCCCCTATCTGTGGCTGCCATCGCCCGCAAAGCCAACCGCGTCGCCGCCGACCACGGCTGGCCACCCCTCTCCTACAGCACCGTCCGCTCCATCATTGCGGGCGTTGACCCCGGCATGAAGACACTCGCCCAGCTGGGAACGGCCGCTTACCGTGACACCTATGAATTGGCATGGCGGCACCGGGCCGAGGGGCCGAACGCGATCTGGCAGGCCGACCACACCGAACTGGACATCCTCGTGCTGAACGCGAACATGAAACCGGCGCGCCCTTGGCTCACCACCATCGTGGACGATTACTCCCGAGCGATTTGCGGCTACACCATCTTCCTCGGGGCGCCATCGGCCCTGAACACCGCATTGGCACTGCGGCAGGCCATCTGGCCCAAAGCCGGCACAGGGTGGCCGATGTGCGGGATCCCCGACGTTCTCTACGTTGACCACGGCTCAGACTTCACCAGCAACCACCTCACCCAGACGGCGAAGGACCTCCACTTCGAAATCACCTACTCAACAGTCGCCAGACCCCAGGGACGCGGAAAAATTGAACGCTTCTTCGGCACCGTCAATACGGAGCTGCTGGCCGAACTGCCCGGACACCTGACCCGCGGCTACACGCCGCCCGCGCCGGTGCTGACCCTCAAAGAGCTGGATGCCGCCATCGGCCGCTTCATCATCGAGGACTATCACCAGCGGAAGCATCCAGAGATCAAGGCGACCCCGCACCAAGCCTGGGTAGGGGACGGCTGGCTGCCCCGGCTCCCGGCAACCATGGACGAACTGAACCTGCTCCTGTTGACCGTTGCCAAACCGCGGATCGTCCACCGCGACGGCGTGCACTTCCAAGGACTCAGGTACGTCTCCCCACTGCTGGCCGCCTACGTCCGCGAACCCGTCATTGTCCGCTACGACCCCCGGGACATCACAGAGATCCGCATCTTCCACAAGAACCAGTTCATTTGCAAAGCCGTAGACCCCGACCACGAAACCTCAACCCTCACCCTCAAGGACATCCAGGCCGCACGCTCGGCCAGACGCCGCGAACTGCGCGGACAAATAAACCAGCGCATCGCCGTCGTGGCCCGGCACTTACCGGATTTAGCGTCACCGAAGCCAGCTTCGGCGCCGCCCTCTGTCGAGCAACCCACGAAGCGCCCAAAGCTACGCACATACCTGGAGGATGACCTGTGACCACGCAAAGCTTCATCGCCACCAAAGAGCACCGCCGGTTTGTGGAGTTCGCGGACGCGGTGCGCCGCCAGCACACGATCGGCATCTGCTACGGGCAGGCCGGAATCGGAAAGACCCTCTCCGCCAGACGCTATGCCAACTGGCACAAGGCACAGAAGCTACTGGAGGAGTGGGGACCCCGGGAAGAATCCGATCACCAGGTCTACGCCGCACTCTCCCGCTCCCGCACCGTCTTCTACACCCCCGCCGTGCTCACCACCCCCAAACAGATACACGCGGACATCGAGCACACCAGCACACGCGTGTCGATCTGCGTGGACCAACACCTGTCAGACATCGGCAAGGGGACAGGGCCCCACACCCGCGTCAATAAATATGTCGAGCTGCTCATTATTGACGAATCAGAACGCCTCAACGCCACAGCCCTTGAACTGTTGCGCGACCGCTACGACCGCGACAACGTAGCCCTGATCCTCATCGGCATGCCCGGGATCGAAAAATGGTTCAGCCGCTACCCCCAGCTCTACAGCCGTGTCGGATTCGCCCACGAATACCGGCCCCTCGAACAGGAAGAACTGCATTTCGTCCTGCAGCGCCGCTGGCACAAGCTAGGGCAAGCCTTGGACCCTGACGACTTCACTGACGCCCAGGCCATTGCCGCCGTCGCCCGCATAACCAGGGGAAACTTCCGCCTCATCGACCGGCTCTTCATACAGGTCGAGCGCGTCATGAAAATCAACGAGCTCAACACCATCACCGACGACGTCATCGAAGCTGCACGCTCAACACTCGTCATCGGAATCACCTAAACCGCCAAACCGACCTGCAGAAAAGCCGCCATTCCGAACTAACAGTCACATATGTGACGAACTCTGGATTCGCCGAGATTCGCGATCCGATTGTCACTTTAACGAACGTATAAATGACAGGAGTCAATCGTGTTCGTCGGCTACATGCGCGTCTCGAAAGCCGACGGCTCCCAAACAACCGACCTGCAGCGCGACACACTCCTTGCCGCCGGCATCGGCGCAGACTCACTCTACGAAGACCGTGCGTCCGGCAAGAAAGACGACCGTCCCCAGCTGGCCTCCTGCCTCAAAGCGCTACGCCACGGGGATACCCTGGTCGTCTGGAAACTCGACCGACTGGGCCGGGACCTGCGCCACCTGGTCAACATCGTCCACACCCTCACTGAACGCGGCATCGGACTCAAAGTCCTCACCGGCCAAGGCGCGGCCATCGACACCACCACCGCCTCCGGCAAACTGGTCTTTGGAATCTTCGCCGCCCTCGCCGAATTCGAACGCGAACTGATCTCCGAACGCACCCTCGCCGGCCTCGCCGCCGCCCGCGCCCGCGGCCGCAACGGCGGACGTCCGTACAAAATGACTCCCGCAAAACTTCGCCTCGCCATGGCATCCATGGGCAAACCAGAAACAAAAGTCAGCGACCTTTGCACTGAACTCGGCATCACCCGCCAAACTCTCTACCGCCATGTATCACCGACCGGAGAGCTGCGCACCGACGGCCAGAAACTCCTAACCCACGGGAACTGAGCTCCGCCACCGCTGGACATGGGGTACTGCCCCGCACTGTGGTGGAACGCTCCGTCTGCCAAGGACTTGGATCTGGGTGGTTCCGGGCGCGTAGTGGCTCCCCCGGAATACCCGCTCGACCGGCAAGCACCACGAAACAACAGAACTAGGCCCTCTCACCCGAAGGCTGTCGGTTCCCCGATGTAGCAGTCGAGAGCAAAGCGTCATGGTCATCTGATTTGCAGATGACTCGAATCGCAATTCAATGGTTTATGTGATGCAACTCACGGGCTTAAGCTTTCGGGTGAAGTCAGTACCCACAAGAATAGAGGAGTCTGCGAACGCCCATCCGTTCGCAGATCCTGGCGAATCGGACAACTTCAGTGTCCGCTACCCCGCACTTAGGAGTGCCCATGCCAGAGAAAACCGATATCGTTAGAGATTCGAACGGAAGCACGAAGCTTGTTAGGTTCGAACGCCGCCATATCCGCCCAATTCCGCTCAACGAACGCCACGGAACCAGTCGTGGGCTCTTCTTCGTATGGCTCGGAATCAATATGCTCCCGCTTACGGTTGTCACCGGCGCGCTCGGACCTACACTGTTTGGCCTGTCACTCGGCTGGACGATTGCTGCAGTAGTGATCGGTAATGTCATCGGTGGATTCGGCGCCGCTTTGCACGCTGCCCAGGGACCACAGCTCGGAATTCCTCAGATGCTGCAAGCCCGCGGGCAGTTTGGCTATTTCGGCGGGAGCATACTGGCGCTCATAGCACTCATTATGTTCCTCGGCTTCTTCGCTTCGAACCTCGTCGTTGCCGCCCAGAGCTTTTCAGCCGCGTTTCAGAGTGACTTGATCAACCCGGGCATCATCGTCTGTGCGGTAATCGCGCTCGGGGTGGCGATCTTTGGATACGACCTCGTGCGCAAACTCATGGGTGTGTTCTCGATCGTTATCGGGGTACTCGTCGTGATCTCCATCTTCATCGCAGCGTCAAACCCTTCGACGTTCGAAGGACATAGTGACCTCGGCTTCAGCGTGGCGGGCTTCTTCGGCATGCTCGCCATCGGCGTCACCTGGCAGCTAGCCTACGCACCGTACGTCTCCGACTACTCGCGGTACCTGCCGCGCGAGGGCGGCGCGAAGCAGGCGTTCTGGGCAACCTACCTCGGCCTAGTCGCCGGGACCGTACTCGTCATGATCCTGGGAGCCTTTGTAGGCCTCACCACCACTGACGGTGACGCCATGGCTGCGCTCGGAGGACTACTGGGCGGATTTGGTCCAGTCGTGCTCTTCGCATTTGGAATCGCCTCAGCAGTGATGAACTCGTCCAACATCTACTCCGGCGTCATGTGCTCTCTCACCGTTTTCGAGACCCTCTCGTCGAAGATTCGTGTTGACACAGTCAAAAGGGTCGTCATGACAGTCATATACGCTCTTCTCGCCATGCTCGGAGCGTTGTTAGGCAAGGACGACTTCCTCGTCATCTTCGGCAACTTCGTCACCATCTTGCTGTACGTTCTTATTCCCTGGTCGGCGATCAACCTGGTCGACTATTTCATCCTGCGCAGAGGCCACTACGAAGTGGATGACATGTTCCGCCGCGACGGCGGAATGTACGGTCGTTGGGACCGGATCGGGTTGGTGAGCTACCTCGTAGGTATCCTCGCGCAGGTCCCGTTTATGGTGACCACAATGTACACCGGTCCTTTGGCGGAGCCACTTGGTTTCGTCGACGTTGCTTGGATGGTTGGGTTCGTGGTGCCGGCGATAACTTACGGCTTGTGGAAGCGCTTTGCGATCGCCAAGGTCCTGGTGGCATGAGCGCTCCAAACCTGCTCATCACGGGTGCTCAGCTGTGGTCTCCTGAGCGCAGCTGCGCCACAGCGTTGGCCGTCACGAACGGGGTTGTCACCGCCGTCGGCAGCGATGAGGAGATCCTCGCGCTTGCAGTTGCGGAGACCGAACACATACAAGCGGCGGGGGCTGCTGTATTGCCTGGTTTCCACGACGGACACATTCACGCCACAGCCGGTGGTCTGGCGCTTCTCGGTTGCAATCTGGACGCTGCACATTCACTCGAGGGATATGCCGGGATCATTCGAAATTTCGCCCTGACGAATGACTCAGAATGGGTTGTGGGGTCCGGTTGGTTCGGCGACGTATTTACAGGCGGGCTGCCCACGCGGCAGTTACTCGATGAACTCGTGCCGGATCGGCCTGCTGTCTTCACGAGCCATGACGCGCACGGAGTTTGGGCCAATACGGAGGCTCTCCGCCGAGCTGGCATCACCCGGGAAACAGCTGATCCGGCGGCAGGCCGGATCGTCCGTGGCGAGCAGGGAGAGCCGACTGGCGTCCTCATGGACGCCGCCGGCGAGCTGGTTTCCCGGCTCATCCCTCCGCATCGACCCGAGGATCTCCGCCGGGGGCTGCTGACGGCCCAGCAGCACCTGCTCTCCCTTGGCATCACGGCGTGGCATGATGCGCTCCTCGGCGCCTACTTAACTCTGCCGGACTCCCTTCCGGCGTATATCGAGACAATCACAGAGGGTTCGCTGCGGGCCCGGGTGACGGGTTCCATGTGGTGGCCGCCGGCGGCCGGACCCGACTGTGTCCCGGAGATACTCGAAAAGATTCAGGCCGCCGCTGAGGCGGGCTTCAAGATTCGCAGCGTGAAGATCATGCAGGACGGCATCTGCGAGAACTGCACCGCCGCACTCATCGAGCCCTACACAGGAGTGCACCCCGAAGTCCGGGGTGATTCAGTCATCAGCCCCCGGCATCTCGCGGACATCACTGCGGAACTTGATGCGGCGGGACTGAGCATCCACTTCCATGGCGTTGGAGATCGTGCTGTCCGAGAGTGCCTGGATGCGGTCGCCCACGCCCGGCGCCGCAACGGCCCGGGGCAACGACACCAGATAGCTCACCTCGACGTCGTCGATCCCGCCGACATCGGTAGATTTGCCGAGTTGGAGGTTACGGCCAATTTGCAACCGCTATGGGCGAGGAATGACCAGGAAGTTCTCGAGCGGAAGTTCCCGCTTATCGGGGACAGCCGGGCGCGCCATCACTTTCCTTTCGGCGCCCTCCGAAACGCCGGAGCGCACCTCGCGATGGGCAGCGATTGGCCCGTAACCAGCCCGGACCCCTTGTGGGGACTGCACACCGCGTGTACCCGCACAGCCCCAGCTGCGGACCATCACGCCTTCAACGCTGAATCGCGCACACCCGCGCAGCCGGAGGAGCGGCTGAGCATCGACGACGCGATCCGTGCGTACACGCTCGGGTCGGCCGAGGCCTCGGGCATCGCCAAGGAGACCGGCAGTCTTCAGGTTGGGAAGCTGGCGGATCTGGTGGTTCTCACAGGGCCGATCGCGAATTCCGAAAGCTTCGATCAGGTGAGGGTGGCACGGACCATACTCGGAGGGGAGACGGCATACCAGAGATCCCAGACAGCACACAGAGCCGAGGTACCCGGCCGCAGCGGGCGATGACAGCGACCCCCCTCGTTCTGGTGCCAACGGCCCGCGCGGGGAGGGTTATGCCGGCGGATGGGAACTCTTCTGTGATGCAGCCAACCGCCGGCGACCAACTTCGGTATTCGTTAGCACGTTTGAGGGATGACTTGAAAGTTAGCCGCGCAGCCACAGGCTTCCTGCGCCGTGAATGTCTTCGGCCGACCAGATGAGGTCAACGCCAACTGTCCAATCGGTCATCGGGTAAGGGGCCAGCACGAGTTCAACCAGCTCACCCGAGTCAATCCCTTCCTGCACCAGAGGTGTTTCGGCATGATTGCCCAGCCCAAGCCCCTTTCGCAATGGCGGGAGAACCTGGGCGTAGCTATGCATGATCCAGCTCGAGGGCGTCAGCCGGTATTCATTGGTGGGGAGATGACTGCGATGTGGTCCAAACACCAGTTGCCGGTACTGATTCAGGAGCGAAAGTTCGATCGGGCCGGTTTGGAAGCCAACGGATGTGTGCTCGCGACAACGCTCGCAAAGGCAAGATCGCCGAGACGCCAAAAGGACAGCGGCTTATCCCCATAGCTTTCCGCCGGCGCCAACCCCAGAGCAGCATCAAGGACTTCCGCCGGCACGGCTTGCCTCTCAGGTGTAAAAAGCCGATGGGCCATCGCCGCAGCTGGCGTTCTGCTATTTCCAAAGGTGCCGGCAGTTGAGGCGGTCATTCCCATGCCTGTCCTTGGCGGAGCCGCCATGGTTCTCTTCGGCCGCGTCGCCGCAGTGGGGATTGGAATCTTGGGTCAAGCCGATCTACACAAGTCAGGAAATCTTCTCATCGTCAGTGTCAGCCTGGGCTTGGCCATGATCCCTGTCAGCAAGCCCGGCATCTTCGGAGAATTTCCTTCAGGGCTGCAAATCGTCGTCGACAACAGCATCGTTCTAGCATGTGTCGGTGCCATCGTGTTGAATCTGCAGTTCAACGTCGTCGGCACGAAGCGCAGCCACGCATTGACCAACACTTCCCAAGTGGAGCACTCCTAGCGGGGAGTATCACCGCACCTAAAGGATGCACTTGGTTCGGCACCCGTCGGTCCGTCGCCGGCCCTTCCTTGGTTATCGCTTCGGTTATGGCCCTCGGTGGTAGTAGAACAGATGTGAGGACACGGTCCTAACGTCCGCCGTTTCTTCGCCGACTGCTCCCCGAGAGACGGAGTGACGTTCAAAAGCCGACTCTCGGGGGGCAGTTCATACGGTCCGTTGCCGGAGGTCCTTCATGCGTTGCTGCTGCGAGTTTAGCGGAATGCAGTCATCCGTCCAACCAACTGACTAGGACCATTTTGGGTCAGCGCAGCGTGCCCTGCCGGGCTCCCCACTTCACCACGGCGTCGTTCACCGTTGAGAATTCGGCTCCGTGTTCCTTTGCCCTTCGGATAATTCTCTCGAGGATACGCAGACGGCTTCCCCTGCCGATTGACTGGGGGTGGAATGTCTGTGTGAAGACGCCGGTGGGGTGTTCCTCGATCATGAAGTCCAGGTCCGCCATCCAGCGCTGGGCCATTGCTTCGACGTCGGTCGATCCGGGCACGAGCATCCCGGGAGCCAGAACGAACTCCGTGAATGGGAAGTCGGCCAGGGTCCACGTTACGGGGACCTCCACGAGGTCTAGCGTCGGTCCGAATTCGACGGCTTTGTCAGTGTGGATAATGTCACCGGTGCGGCACTTGTACAGCTCGAAATCATTGGCCATCATGCTTGAGTCATAAGCGAAACCGTATTCATGGAGAAGCCGCGTGGAATTGGGTGAGAGGTCAAACGCTGGTGAGCGGTAGCCGTAGGGCTTCACGCCGAGGACCCGGTCCAGCGCATCGAGCCCCCGTTCCAGCACATCGCGTTCGGCCTGCTCCGAAAGGGCGGTCGGGCCTTCATGAGCGTAGCCATGATGCCCGATCTCGTGACCGGCGTCCCGGATACGTCGACACACCTCAGGATAGGTATCCACGTCCATGCCAGGGATATACCAAGTACTCTTCACACCTTCTCTTTCAAGAAGGTCGAGGATGCGAGGCGTTGCGACGTTCGCGCCGTATTCGCCACGAGACACATATTGCGGCGTGGTAAGGCCGAAGGTGCCCGCCCACGCGGAGATAGCGTCGAAATCGAAAGTGAGGCAGATAGTTGCCATGATGTTCAATTCTCCTTAACTGTTAATCAGGATGTGCGACGGCCATGCGGCGTACCGGTCGGCCCGGCGCCTGCGGTCCATAAAGGTTGTCGCTGCGCCCGTCTTCCGGTTCTGCCTTAGGTTATAGTCAAACCCGGAGCGTTGCCTAGGTGTAGCTTCAAGCCCGAGCGTATAGGGGCTATAGCGTAGACGAATGATTTCTCAGAATGTTGAACCGGTCGGTGATGCCAGTCATCGGCCACTTGGAACCGGCTAGTAGAGGGTTGACGGATAGTGAGGCGCGTTCACGGAAACGTCTGGAGGCGTTGGTGGTAAGCAACAATTGGCCCAGACAGCAAGAAGCTGATCAATGAGAGTCGGGTTGCAACTACGGGAAACTGGCTGCCGGACGGTTGTGCTAGAAGGAAGGACTGTGCTGGCTGCCGCTAGGGAGGTGGAAGCTGCCCGCCTTTCGGATGCTCTGGATTCGTCCTTTTCCGCGCTTCGCCGGGAGTTTGGATCAGATATTGAGGAGATCACTGCTGATGTTGGACGAGTTCTAGAGCAGCGGCAGTTAGGGAAGGTCCTCGCGGTCCGTATCTCACCCCGTCCCCCCGCTGATGCTTTCCATGCGACCGTACTGCCGGCTCAAGTAGAACCTGCCCTAACCCAGGTTGTGCACGTCACCGGTGGACATGATCTGCGTGGACGGCCCCTCGCTCGGTTGGACTTGGAGGGGTTCTTGGCCGACCTCCCAGCCTTGCTCGCCTCGGATGTGCGAAATGTCGCCATTACATCAGTAGGTTCAACTGCTTCAAAGGACCATGAAACCCGTATCGCCGACGCTATTTTAAGCCTCGACAGTGAGATGCGCATCAGTATTTCCAGTGACTTCTTTTCCAGCGTTTTTAGGGACCGCGACTATACGGCCATCCTCAATAGTTCTTTGATGGAGAGCGGAGAAGAGCTGGTGGCTATGCTTGAAACTGCGAGTCGCCGGTATTTTCCGCAAGCTCTCCTGTCTTTTGCAAAGAACGACGGTGGCCGATCCCCCCTCCCCTGGCTGACCGCCGTGCCAGTACACGGACTGCGTGCCGAGACAGCGATGGGACTTCTCGGTGCTGCCACTTTGGCGGGAGTCCCTGAAGGGGAAGTGATTCTGTCGACTGACGCGGGGGTGGGCGTGGGCCGGACGCGAAAGGGTCTACCCGTTACTAGGAGCCTCATCAGCCAAGGTTTCGAGGCCGGTCTTGCGAGCAACTCCGCCATTTTGGAACCCTTCACTGTCCAGCATGCGATTCCTGTTGGTATACCTTCCGTGATTGTCGACCTCCGCGGGATACAGCAAGACCCGATGCCGTTCGGCCTAGTGGCAACCCTACGCGAGAAACACATAGCTCTGGTGGGGTCTGCGGTGGCGCCGCTAACTGCTTGGATCGACAGGCTGGAAACTTTCAACGGACCCGCTGACCTTCAGCGCGTGCAGAACCAGGCTGAAGAGGATGCCCGATCGGCAGCGGTGCAGTTGGGCGTAAGCCCCGAGCAAGCCCAAATCATTGAATCAAATGTTTTTGCTTTGCCTTATGGCAACCCGGGAATCGTTCGAGTCCGAGTGCAAGCGGCAGGGGACAGGTCTACTAACACCGAAAAGGTACTGCCCTTGCATCGGCGGAGAGAGGCCTCATGAGGACTTTACTTACAGCTGATGATGTCAGCAACATTAGAACCGGCGCCCACTTTTTAGCTTGCACCATAGATCCCACCACTATTTACCTTTACGAACAAATGATCACGCGTGCCATGGAAGACCAACCCGTGGAACTTGTCACCGTTGACGAACTTTCAGCGGATGATCTGGTGGTGGCAGTCGGGATGGTCACGCAGGGCCTCTCCATAGCCGATATGCCCCCAGTAGGCGATGAATTCTTGGCCTGTATCAGTGACATGGAAGTCCGTCTCGGGCGAGAGGTCAAGGCCGTTTATTCACTGGCTGCTGCTAACTACAATGGGATCATCCCTCTGATGGTTGGCCTGCAGTCCGCCCTTCCGGTGATCGATTCCGATCCCATGGGTCGCGTTCTTCCTCTGATAAGCCAGACTACACTTGCCATGGGCGGGGTCGGGATCAGCCCCGTCACCCTTATGGGAGTCACCGGGGAGCGGGCTCTTGTAGAAGCTGATGACCCACAGCGGGCGGAGACTTTAGTACGTGCTCTCGTAACAGAACTCGGCGGATGGGCAGCCACCGCTATGTATCCGTGCTCCGCGAAGCAATTAAAGGAGCATGGAGTCCACGGATCCGTCACAAGAATGATTCAAATCGGGCAGATCCTTAACGCCCGTACGACGTCGGTCGAGAAAAAGATCCTTTTGCTTTCAGAGCTCTTAGACTCGACACGAATTGCCCGTGCCCGAGTGAGCCATATCGAGAGCCTTTCGCGGCCCACGGGGCCAGGCCTGCCGGCGCAGCCGTCCAGTGTAACCCTCCAAGATGAAAGCACAGGACATATCATCCGTGCTGAAATTCAAAACGAGATCCTGTTAGTGCTTGTGGATGGCGCTGTAACGGCCGCGGTCCCTGACATGATCACACTGCTCAACTCCGAGCAGGGCACAGTCGTTAACGTTGATGACATCCGCGTGGGGAACGTGTTGGATATCCTTAAATTGAGGGCCGCGCCGCAGTGGTATACCTCCGCGGGATTTGATTTAGCAGAGCCCAGGGCGTTTGGGATCCCGCTCGAGCACCCAAGGCGACGTCATGGCTAGATCTAAAAACGAATCCCAACTATACGTTGACAGTCTCTTAGCGCACGGGTCATTGAGCGGCACCACGCCGCTCTATCTCACTGGCGCCCGCGCCTTGATTGAGAGCGTGGTTCTCGTTTCGCAGCTTGAGGATATCCAGCGAGTGCGGCCCAATACAGTTGTCGTTTTATCCGCAGAAATGGGAGCAGGGGGATGGCTGGCTTCTGCGGCCCTTCGACATGCGTGGGAGCGGCGTGCTAGCGCTGTCATCGTGGCGGGCAGCACTTATGCAAGTGGTGTAGTCGTGCTGGCAGAGCGGTTGGATATCACCCTACTAGCTACGCATGGTGATCCGGCGGGCCTTGCCCTGGCACTTTCGGCTGAGATCGGCGCTGCTCTTTCCGTGGTTGATGCCAAACTGGCCAGGGTTGCCCAGGCAGTGGCAAAGGAAACGAGCGTTGGGGAAGTTGTTAAGACGGTTTCCCGCGAACTAGACGGAATCGGAATTTCACTTGAATACGGGGATATAGTCGTAGCGTCGGCGGGAACGTCCCAACGTACAGCAGTGGACGTTATCAGCGTGGAAGTAGGTACCGCTAGTAGCTCCTCCTTTAACTTCGCACTAATGGCGCACATGCCTAGTTCCGGCCGCAGCAATCCCCTGATGGTGCGCTCGATTTTGGAGGTGGCAGTCCCCGCGGTGAAGGCTGCCCTACTGTTCGAGGATCTGGTTAGCGCTGACAGGGCTGTTCCCACTGCCGCGTTTGGTTTTCTGGCGCAAGATTTTGTTGCATCTGGAGCAGAGCTGTTGGAAACCCAGGGCCGACTGCTGGCGGAACTGGGATGGCGTTTGGACGAACCCTATGTTGCTGTCTTTTTTTCCAGCCGTCGGGCTGAGGGATGCGGGCCTGAGTTAACAGCAGTCCTGCGTCTGCTTTGGCGCAAAGTAGCTGTCCGCAGTCCGCTTGCCGAGGTCCAGGACGGCTGGCTGGCCATCGTTCCTGCTGGCCGTCTTGAGGTTGGGGACCAGCTTGAAAATAGAATTGAGGTACGGCTTGGCGCAGCGTTGTTTGCGCTGAATCTGACCGCGGGGCTCTCGCGGTGGCGGGAGGAGCCCACGTCATTGCCTTTGATCGTGCATGAGGCACGGTTGGCTGCTGCAGCCGCTTCGCCTGGCAAAGTGCTGGGCTTTGCCAGGCTGGGAGTATCGGCCGCCGCAACCTTCGTTGATGCTAAAGCTATCGCCCTTGTAGCAGAATTGACTCTGCCGCGACTGATGGCCTGCGACGAAAGGGACGTGATTATTGCGGCTGTGGCAGCGTTCCTTGACCATCATGGCTCCGTCAGCCTCGCTGCTAAGTCTTTGAACGTACATCGGAACACCCTTCAGGCAAGGCTCCACCGCGCTAGGGAACTCGGTGTCCCGCTCGACATGCCCTCCGAGTTGCTTTCCGTTCACCTGATCCTTAACGTCCTTCGGCGGTCTTGGCAGGATCTGCCGGGTAGTCAGAGTCTTCTTGAGAAGGAAGAATCTATGTGATCCCTGTTAGCAGGGTCACCTTCGCCAATGCGGCAATCAGCATCATGCTTCGATGTTCAGGTGGCCGCGTTGCGATCTATCTCAGCTATTATCCTGCTAATAGCACTGAGGCCCTTCACCTCAACGTTTTCCTTGGCAAGGTAAAGGGCCTCACGGGCGTTTCAGCATAAGCCGAAAGAGCATGGCAGCTATTAAGCGAGTACCGATTTCGCCGAAACTATGTTTTTTGGCTCAAGCGCAGGGAAATAGCGTTGCCGTTCCTCGACCGAGGGTCCGTCATATCCCACCCGCTTGCTATGAGCCCACCCGAATCGACGGACTGAGTCAACGAGATGTTCGGCGTGCTTGAGAGGCGCTACCGTCGCGTCTATCACAGGTACGCCCAGCTCGTCTTGAACGTTTTGGAAAAAACCGAACTCTGCCGTGCAGCCGAGTATGATCACATCTGCGCCGTCCTGCTCCACCGCTCTGCGGGCTTCGCCCATGATCCGATCTTCCGTCACAGCCGTGTCCTGTTGAAAGTCGTCGACGCCCATCTCGAGCACCCGCCAGGAGACCACTCGTTCAGATGCGCCGCAACGGTGGACGTTCTCGGCCATTTCGGGAATCCACTTCTTCCGTCCGACAAGGATGGAGAACCGTTCTCCCAAACTGCCGGCAATGCTCAATGCCGATTGCGCCGGGCCTACAACCACCATGCGCTCGGTGATTTCGCGTGCCGCCCGCAGCGCGGGGTCGTAAAAACAACCGATGACGGTGGCATCGTAGCCTTCTTCTTCGGCCCACCGCACCGTGCGCAGCAGTTGCGGAAGCATGAGTGCCTCGAAAGCGTTGTATTCGACATGGGAGGGACCCTCTCCGACAAGGGAGACGACGTCAACTTCGGTCCCGGGACGGACTATCTGGCGGAAGGAATCCGCCATCGGACGGTTGTAGGCATCAGTGTAGAGGGGGTTGATCCATAGGATGCGGGTACTCTCCGAGACTGCATCCATGTTCGCGAGTGTAGTTGTCACTCCAGTTCACGTCCTTCTGTTTCCGGCAGGAATAGGCCGAGGATGACGGTTATAAACAAGAACATATTGATAAAAAGAATCGTCGACGTGGCTCCCGTAGTGGAGGCCAAGAGGAAGCCGACGAGGCTGGGCGCTATTGTGTTTGCAACCCGCTGGCCGAAGATGCCAAGCCCGAAGCCCGAGCCTCGGGTGGCGGAGGGGTACAACTCCCCCATCCAAGTGTCCCAGACACCCCAGGCCCCCAGGCTAAAGAAGGCCAAAACAAACATCCCGATGTACATTTCGGTCTCTGTTGAGGCCGTCGCGAAGTAGGCACCGCCGCCACCAGCTGCCAGGACGTAGATATTGAAGATCCACTTGCGGCCGAAGCGTCCGGTCAGGTACGAGGCGGTGATGTATCCGGGTATCATCATGACTGCACTCAGGGCGATGAAAGAGAGACTCGACGAGGCGCTCAGTCCGCGATCCTGGAGCAATGTCGGCATCCAGGTTTGAAGGCCCCAATAGCCCCAGGAGAAGGTGAAGTTAATCAAAATCTGAATAACAGTAATGATGCCAAGCTTGCCCTTGAAAAGACTCCAGATGGATCCCGTCTTGCCCTCAGCAGATGTAAAGATGGTGTCTCGTGAGATCCCTCGGGCTCCCAGCCGTTGGAGCACCTGGTGTGCGGCCTCGTTCCGGCCTTTCCGGGCAAGCCAGTATGGGGATTCCGGAACAACTTTGTACAGGACGATGCCCCAAAGGCTTGCGAGGGCACTGGCAGCGATAACCCAGCGCCAGCCGTGCCCTCCGACCAGCGCGCTGGTACCGAGGGCGGCCAAGATGCCGATCGGCCATCCGGCGGCGAGATAGACGGATGCTTTTCCGCGGCTTTTGACGGGGAGCAATTCTTCGAAGTACGGGAACGTGATGGTGAATAGGCCTGAGAATACGAGGCCTGAGAGGAAGCGCGCTACGGTGAGCGTCTCGAAATTGGGGGCGAAGCTGCTGAGGAGGGTGATGACGCCGTAGCCAGCGAAGCTCCAGGCGCACGTGGCTTTTCTGCCGATGCGGTCGGCGATCGGTCCCCATAAGAGGGATCCAGGAATCATGCCTAGGAAGAGTGCCGAGATGGCAATGCCTACCTGTGTTGGGCCGATCTGGAGACTGGTTGCGAGATCACCGGCAACGTACGTGAGGATAAGCATTTCCCAAGCTTCGATAGCCCAGGCGATGAAGAGGATAGCTCCGATTTTGACGTGGATGGACCCGAAGGGCATGTCGCGGAAGGCATGTCCGACGGCCATACGGCCAGGGGGGCTGGCGGTTCCCGCTGATTTTGATAGTTGAGGGTCAATATTAGACATGTCTTGGCCTCCGATGTTATGGACAGGATAAGGAGTCCCGATTGCTGTTGAGAGCTAGAAAAGTTGGCGTTCAAGGCAAGTGCTAGCAGCTGCGCTTACAACACTTCTGTGAGTGACTGACTTCACAATACAAACATGGGCAGTTGGTCGCTGTTCACATTGGCGGTTTTCACGCCCAAATTTCATCAAAATGCACTTTTGATGCGGACGGTACTAGAGTTTCGGCTGTTCAGAGCCTCGATGACATTTTTAAAACTTGTCACGCTTTCTTTCTGTAATGAGGCTGCAGCGCTGCGGAAGAGTCAAGCTCTGGTTGTTGAGACCTAAGTTTCACCCCTGATAGGGGCGGGGAGCGCCTACCCCGCCCCCCGAGTTCGATCACCCGGCATCCCCCGGAACCGTGCTTGCTGGCACGGGAGGATCCGAAAGTTAGAGGTTGGTCTCACAGGATTAGCTGCAATTGCAGCGCTGGCGGGTATCAGCAGCACTAAAGGGCCGAGCCTCGGTACCTTTTCCCTGCGCCTAGGTTCCACCCGCATTGAAGACTCCGATGCCGCCCTAAACGCTCCTGAGAAGCTGATCGGGTGACGACATATCGATCCGGAGTCGCGGCCTACAATGCCAAGCACGTTTCTCCCAAGTGCAAGTCTTTGCCGATTGATCGGGGTTGATGACCGCGCTGGCTTATGGATGGAACTTTCTGCGGGAAGCACTCACCGTTCGAGTCAGATTTCAAGCCGCTCAGCAGTTGCACTGGCTGCAGTCTCAACACGGTCTACTCATCTAATCGACAGTGGTGGACCAAGCTCCGAGACGGGCTCCGGCTGGACGGCTTCGTTCCACTCGATCTGGTGATTCTTCATCCGAGCCATCAAGCTCTCACTGAGGACTTGTATTGGAATCGCTGCATCGTTGTTTGGAACCCGCCAGCCAGTTCGGGCGCGGATTCCCGCTGCGGACACCAATTCCTTGAGGCCGTAGCCGGGTTGCGTCGCTCGGACGGATGATATTGCCTTCATTGGACTCTCCTTCCTATTCCTTCGGCGTCCAACCTTGAGAGACACCCATCCCCCTTCAATCCTCTGAAGCTTGCCGCCCTTCTTTGGACAAGGCGGCCGAGTTGTTAGGAACGCTTCGCGGCGGGAATTGATCTCAGACTACAAACCAGGCGGGCAAGGGGCTGTTCATCCAGCACATCTTGGACCTGTCATTTTTCATGGAATGCACTTTCGCCGGGAAGCTTCGGCTGTCGCTGCTGTTCAGGCCCCTTCGCTTCTAACTCTCCGCCCTCTTTGAAGTGGCCAAGTGGGTGGACTTGGTCTCCGGCGCTCGAAGTTGTCCGGGCAGCCCAACGTGACGGGGGTAACTCGGAGACCAGTTGCCGGCTAATGCAATGTGCACATCAGCGCTTGTCGGAAAAGGCAAAATGCCCAAGGTGCGGTATTGCGAGATCTGTAGCGTGATCTCCCACCAACACACCAACGCACTTTAGGAGATTTAGATGCCGAGTTACAGGGTGTCGATGGACATCGGCGGAACCTTCACGGACATTGTGGCTTACGATCAGCACGCCGGGACCTATGCGGCAACAAAAGCGTCCACGACGCCGGGAAACCTGAGTAAAGGCGTCATCGCAGGACTTGAGTCGGTAGTCGAGGACCTGTCCCACATTGAGTTCCTTGTGCACGGGACAACGCAGGGTTTGAACGCCTTCCTCGAACGCCGTGGCGTTCCTGTCCTGCTCCTCACGACGGCGGGTATTGAAGACACGTATCACATTGCCCGTGGGCACCGTCTCGAACTCTACAACGCACAGTACCGCAAGCCTCTCCCCCTGATTCCGCGTAAGGACGTAACGGGTGTCGCCGGCAGGTTGGATAGTCAAGGCCATGAGCTCATTCCCCTTGATGAGGTGGCGGTTCGGCGAGTAGCACGGCGCGCAGCAGAGGAAGGCTATGGGGCAGTTGCCGTTGCTTTCCTGTTCAGCTACAAGAACCCGTCGCACGAACTTCGGGCGCAGGAAATTTTGCTTGAGGAGCTTGGTGAAGATTTCACCGTCTCACTCTCCCACCAAGCAGCGAAGGAATGGCGTGAGTACGAGCGGACTTCCTCCGCCGTTGTTGAGGCTTACACCGGGCCAGTGGTTCGCAATTACCTTTTGGACCTGGAGGAGAAGCTTGCCGATCGGGGACTGGAAGCACCACTGCACATCATGCAGTCCTCCGGCGGTGTGCTTACCGCTGAATCTGCGCGTAAGCGCCCCCTTCAAACTTTGCTTTCCGGGCCGGTGGGCGGCGCCATGGGCGACGTCGAACTGGCTACCATTTCCGGAAACCGCAATCTGATCGGCGTGGACATGGGCGGGACGTCCTTCGACGTATCCCTAGTTGTTGATGGCAAACCTGACATTTCCACGGAAGCGCATCTCGAAGGCCTTCCGATGCTAATGAGCGTCGTCAACATCCACACCGTTGGAGCAGGTGGCGGCTCCATCGCTTGGCTCGAAGCAGGAGGTTTGCGGGTCGGTCCGCATTCAGCCGGCGCCACGCCAGGACCTGCCTGCTACGGCCGGGGAGGGACACAGCCCACAGTCACTGACGCGAATCTAGCGCTAGGCCGCGTTGATCCTGACTGGTTCGCAGGCGGACAGGTCGCTTTGGACCGGGAAGCCGCCATTCAGGCACTGAAAACAGTCGGTGACCAACTCGGCTTGGATCCAATTGCGATGGCGGAAGGTATCTGCGACGTCGCCAACTCACAAATGGCGCAAGCTATTCGGACAATCACCATCTCCCGTGGAATTGAACCGCGTGACTTCGCCCTCGTGGCTTTCGGAGGGGCGGGCCCGATGCACGCGGTCTTCCTCGCGAAGGAATTGGGCATACCGGAGACAGTTGTTCCTCGATTCCCTGGTGCTTTCTCGGCATGGGGCATGCTTCAAACCAACATCCGAAAGGACTTCTCGGAGCCCTACTTCTCCCTGGACGAAGACATCGACTTGTCCGACATGGCCAACGTTCTGCGCTCCATGGAAAGCGAAGGCCTGTCCTCATTGATCTCCGAAGGAGTGTCGGAAGAGAACCGCGCCACCACTGCATCCGTTGATGTTCGGTACCAGTCGCAGGAGTTCACGCTGAATGTTCCCCTGACATCGGTCCACGAGCCGGAGTCTCCAGGTTTCATTGAAAATCTTAATGCCCGCTTTTCCGCGATGTACCACGAACGCTACGGCCATTCCAGCCCTGGCGCTCCCATTGAAGTTGTCACCTTGCGGACTCAGGCCACGGGTGACTTAGGCCACCTAGAAGCTCCCCGCTACGAGGCAGCCACGAGTGCCGAGTTCAAGCATGAAATCCGCAAGGTGGTATTCGATCAAGTCGAGCACGACACCATCGTGGTCCGGCGTGACGACCTTGGCGCGGGGCACACCTTCCAAGGACCCGCCATCATCGTGGAGGGAACCGCCACTACCGTGGTTCCTCCAGGATTCAACGTCAAAGTCGATGAGTTCGGCTCCTTGATCATTCGCATTGAAGACGTCGAAGAGAACTGAGGTAAAAAGATGACAACCACAGCAGTCAAAACCCTTGATCCGGTGACCGTTGAAATCATCCGCAATGCGCTGACCAGCGCTGCTGAAGACATGAACGCCACGCTAATTCGCTCCGCTTACTCACCGATTCTTTACGAGGGCGGGGACTGTGTCGTTGCCCTTTTGGATACAGAACATCGCGTCCTTGGACAATCTGCAGGCCTACCGTTGTTCTTGGGCAATCTTGAGACCTGCTCCATTACGGTGGAAGAGCTTTACGGCCGCGCCGTCTGGCAGGAGGGTGATATCTGGATCCTTAATGACTCCTACCTTGGAGGCACTCACCTCAATGATGTGACTCTTTTCGCACCGATCTTTGCGGATGGAGCTGTGGTCGGTTTCGCGGCCACGCGTGCTCACTGGATGGACATGGGGTCCAAGGACGTCGGCGGGTCCATGGACTCGACGGATATCTTCCAGGAGGGCTTCAGGATGGGGCCTGTCAAGCTCGTTGAGGCTGGAGTCGAAACTTCTGTTGTAGACCTCATCCGTACCAATGTACGTTTCCCGTACCAAACCATCGGTGACATGCAAGCCATGATCGCAGCCCTCAGGATGGGGAGCATCCGCATGAAGGAGCTGGTGGACCGCTACGGAATGGGACAACTCAATGAAGCCCGCGACGAGATCTTCCGGCAAACGGAAGAAATCGAGCGCGCAACAGTTCAAAATATTCCGGACGGAGTCTATGAAGCCGAAGGCTTCCTAGATAACGACGGCATCAACATGGACACCCCGATTCCGATCAAACTTCGCGTCACTGTGGCCGGCGACACAATCGACTTCGATGTGACTGGATCGGCCGACCAGGCTGCAGGCCCGGTCAATTGTGGCGCTGCTCAGGCAGTCTCGGCGCTCCGTGTGGGCTATAAGATTATTGTTAGCCCCGACTCCAACTCCAACGGGGGATCATTCCGTCCTTTGACCACCCAGGTGCGGTCCGGCTCGGTGCTCGGTGCTGTCGCGCCTGCTCCTTGCCAGTGGTACTTCTCCCACCTGGGGTTGCTGATCGACCTCGTCTCCAAGGCCTTGGCGCCAGCGGTGCCTGAACGTGTGGCCAGCGCCAGCCATGGTGATTCAATGATCATCACCACTGCAGGCTTTGACCCCCGATTCGGTCGCAATTTTGTCACTCTGGAGGCCACTCTGGGAGGCTGGGGCGCATGGCAGGGTTCAGATGGGGAGTCTGCCCTTATTAATAACGTAAACGGTTCCCTCAAGGACCTGCCCATTGAAATGCTGGAAACCCGATACCCGTTCCGCATCAATGAGTACTCCATCAGGCCCAATTCCGGCGGCCCGGGGCAGTACCGCGGCGGTAATGGGGTTATTCGTGAGTACGAGTTCTTGTCCGACTGCGTTGTGAGCCTCTGGTTTGAACGGTCAAAGACTCCGGCATGGGGTCTCTTTGGTGGGTCGGAGGCTCAGGGGCCGGAAGTCATCATCAATCCCGGACGCAGTGATGAAGTCCGCACGCTCAAGGCGAATGCCCACAAGGTGAAGGCAGGAGACGTTGTCCGACTCGCTGTTGGAGGAGGCGGTGGCTTCGGAGATGTTGCCGATCGATCCCGTGAAGACATCGCCTACGACGTACTGAACGGCTACATCACCGAGGACTTTGCCAAGACACACTACGGCTACTGACCCCATCCACGGGGTAGATGCCCAGGAAAGAGAAGACTCCATGAGTTCTCAGTTCGAATCCTTTGACGACGTGCGCCTTACAGCACAAACACAGATCGGGGCCACGCTCTTCACCGCTTCTGCCGTTTCCAGGGACGGTAACAGCATGGTCCGGGTTTACACCACGCACCCGCATGAATACCCGGTGGGCGGTACGAAGACGCTTGTCGGCGACATGAGCCCTATCTGGGAGAAAACCGTACTAGCGGGCCAACAGCCCTTTCTTGGCGCCGACAAGGAAGCGGTTCGGGCATGCTTCTCAGACTCCGCTCTCATCGAGTCGCTGGGCTGCGGGTCGATCGTCAATGTTCCGGTTGTCAGCAACGGTCAAACTGTTGGTTCCATGAATTTCCTAGCACCAGAGGGTAGCTACGACGAGAAGTCCGTTGAAACCGCCCTGGACATAGCACGGCGGTCCGTCAGCCTCTTCGAAGCCTTGACCAACGCGATTTAGTTCCACCGCGGGTGGCCCCATAGTGGGGTCACCCGCGGACAAACAGAAGGGAGCGAACATGAAGACTTATCAAAACCTGACGATACGGAATGCACTAATCTTCGACGGCGAATCCGTTGACCTGATTCATGGCTCTGTAAGCATCCGTGATGGAGTGATTACCGCTATAGGGCCGGCAGTGGAAGACAGTGACGGGACGGTCTTTGACGCAGGCGGACGAACAATAATTCCGGGACTCATCGATGCACATTTTCATGCCTACGCAATTAGTTTGACTACGGCCAAGAACGAGACCGGTCCACTAAGCTTTTCCGCGCTCTCCGGGGCAAAGCGCCTGGGCGCCGCGCTCCAGCGTGGCTTTACCTCAGTGCGTGATGTGGCCGGCGGTGATATTGGCCTCGCCACTGCCATCGAGGAGGGTCTTCACCCTGGTCCCCGGTACTTCTTCACGGGGCCGGCTTTAAGCCAGACCGGCGGCCATGGTGACGTAAGGGCGGCAAATGATGGAACATGCTTCCACGGAGGACATACGTGCGAAGTCGTGGATGGCGCCGATAACCTAGTGCGCGCCGTGAGACACCGGTTCCGTACAGGCGCTTCCGCTATAAAGATCATGGCCTCCGGAGGGGTCATCACACCTGTAGATCCAATCAGGGTCCCGCAGTACAGCGCGGCAGAGATCCGCGCTGTGACTGATGAAACTGCGCGCCGAGGCAGTTACGCCACGGCTCACGCATATTCACCCGAGGCAATCCGTCATTCCGTAATGAACGGCGTAACTTGCATTGAACACGGAAATCTACTGGACGCGGAAACTGCGCAATTTATGGCCGACAACAATGTCTATCTAGTCCCGACCTTAGTCACCTACGACGCCATGGAGCGACGGGGCAAAGAAGTCGGACTCACTGAAGTGGGGGCGGCAAAAAATCGGGAGGTGCTGGCAGCCGGCAAGAATGCTGTAACGCTGGCTCGGAAGGCAGGGGTTCGAATTGGATTCGGAACAGATTTGATGGGCGAACTCGAAAATGAGCAGCTGGCTGGACTGCGGCTGCAGGTCGAAGTGCTCGGCGTATACGACGCCCTGAAGTCTGCAACGTCAACAAATGCTTCCTTGCTTCGCCGAGACGACCTAGGACGGCTCGGCGAAGGGACCCGGGCGGACTTAGTAGTGCTCGATGGGAACCCCTTCCACGAGCCCTCCGTCTTATGGGACGAAAACAGGGCACGTACCGTCATAAAGGACGGGCAAATCTTCTCCCTGGGACCACTACAGCTTGCAGCTGAAAGTCGACCAGGCGTAGCGGCAGCTGATTGGCCTGAGAAGGTAGAAAGCTAGATATTTCGGCATCCGGGCTATGGTCTTGCCCCATCCCCTCGATGATAGGGACCGTCTTCAGATGCTCCGACGTAGGTTCGCAACCTGAAGGCCAACCGGGATGCCGGACCTAGTTACAGCGGGAGTCGACCGTCGACCCGGTGGTGCCACCCAGAGTTCGCCTGACCTCCTGGCCCCGTCCGATTTTGCAAGTCAGGGGCGTCATGAGGACTTCGTCGTCGCATGTGGTTGTTCAAGCCTCGGCATTCTTCGTCGCAACAAGGACATTAATCGGTGCCACGCCCGCAATCCGTGTAAACGGTAAATGGGCACAAACGACAAAAACTATTTTCCGCGCTCGACTGAGAAATCATTCCGGACACATCTGCCCGCTGAGCGCCAAATAATAATTCTGAGGAGTACATCCATGACTAATACAGCCGGGATCGGTGCCAGGCTGGTTCAGCCTGGTGATTTGGCCGAGGAGGCCGTGGCATTGGTTCGCCGGTGGCTGGCTGAGGGGGCGAAGGTTCCGATTGATGCAGCTGCTGCACAGTTGGCCGGCGTTCTGAAGGACCCCCAGGGCTTGGATTTTACCGTCGGTTTCGTGGACGGCGTGATCCGCCCGGAGGACAAAGCCGTCGCAGCGAAAAACCTGAAGCTCCTGGCCCCGAAAGTCCCCTCCTTCCTGCCCTGGTACATGAAGTCCGCCGTCGCCCTTGGCGGGTCCGTCGCACCGGTCGTGCCAGGTGTGGTGATCCCGGTCGCCCGCAAGGTCCTTCGCGAAATGGTCAGCCACCTGATCGTGGATGCAACCGAGGACAAGCTCGGCCGATCTATTGCCAAGATCAAGAAGGACGGCATCCAGCTGAACGTGAACCTGCTCGGTGAGGCCATTCTCGGTGAGGGCGAAGCCTCCCGCAGGCTTGAGGGAACCAGGAAGCTCCTGGCCCGCCCGGACGTCGACTACGTCTCGATCAAGGTCTCCTCCACCGTGGCCCCGCACAATCACTGGGCCTTTGACGAAGCCGTCGGCCATATCGTGGAAAAGCTCGCCCCGCTGTACCAACTCGCGGCTTCGTCCTCTCCTCGGAAGTTCATCAACCTGGACATGGAGGAATACAAAGATCTCGACCTGACCATCGCGGTCTTCACCCGCCTGCTCGAGATGCCCGAGTTCCGCACTCTTGAAGCCGGCATCGTCCTGCAGGCCTACCTTCCCGACGCGCTGGGCGCCATGATCAGGCTGCAGGAGTGGGCAGCGGCCCGCACCGCAAACGGCGGCGCTCCGATCAAGGTCCGCGTTGTCAAGGGGGCAAACCTTCCGATGGAACTGGTGGATGCAGACCTGCACGGCTGGCCGCTGGCGACCTGGGGCACCAAGCAGGACTCCGACACCTCCTACAAAGCAGTGATCGACTACTCCCTGACACCCGAACGCATCCGAAACGTCCGGATCGGTGTCGCTGGGCACAACCTGTTCGACGTCGCCCTCGCCCACCTGCTGGGCAAGGCCCGCGGAATCACCTCTGGCATCGAATTTGAAATGCTCCTCGGCATGGCAACCGGACAGGCTGAAGCAGTCAAGCGCGACGTCGGATCCCTGCTGCTTTACACCCCCGTCGTGCACCCGTCCGAGTTCGACGTCGCCATCGCCTACCTGATCCGGCGCCTCGAAGAAGGCGCAAGCCAGGAAAACTTCATGTCTGCGGTCTTCGAACTGGACAAGAACGAAGCCCTGTTCGAACGCGAGAAGCAGCGATTCCTCGCCTCCCTGACCGCACTGACCGACACGGTTCCCGGACCCAACAGGGTTCAGGACCGGACCAGTTTTGACACCGAGGCAGCCTTGACGGAGGCAATGTCGAGGGCAGCCCTTGGAGCCGGAGGAAGCGGTTACGGCGGTCCAACGATGAGTTTCGCCAACACCCCCGACACTGACCCTGACCTACCAGCAAACCGTGCGTGGGGCAGGGCCATTCTCAACCGCGTCCCGTTCTCAGTCCTCGGTGAAGAAACCGCTCAAGCCTTCGATCTGGACACCAAAGCAGAGCTTGAAGCGATCGTCGAAACGGCCGTTGCTCATGGCAGAACCTGGGGTGCCATGACCGGGGCCGAACGTGCTGCTGTCCTCCACCGGGCGGGTGTCCGCCTTGAAGCACACAGGGCAGACCTGCTGGAAGTCATGGCCTCAGAATGCGGCAAAACGCTCGACCAGGGCGACCCGGAAGTCTCTGAAGCGATCGACTTCGCTCACTACTACGCCGAACTGGCCAAGGAACTGGACAACGTCGACGGTGCAGAGTTCATCCCCTCGAAGCTCACTGTCGTCACTCCGCCATGGAACTTCCCCGTCGCCATCCCGGCCGGTTCGGTCCTTGCCGCCCTTGCGGCCGGTTCCGCCGTCATCATCAAGCCCGCCCGGCAGGCACGCCGCAGCGGGGCCGTCATGGTCGAAGCCCTCTGGGAAGCCTTCGACGAAGCAGGGATTGGCCGGGAGGTCCTGCAATATGTGCAGCTGGGCAAGCGCGAGCTCGGGACTGCATTGGTGTCCCACCCCTCAGTGGACCGGCTCATCCTCACCGGCGGGTACGAAACAGCCGAACTGTTCCGGTCCTTCCGCAAGGATTTGCCTCTACTCGCCGAGACCAGCGGCAAAAACGCCATCATCGTCACCCCCAGCGCGGATCTGGACCTCGCTGCTCGAGATGTCGTGCAGTCCGCGTTCGGGCACGCCGGGCAGAAATGCTCGGCAGCCTCGCTGGTCATCCTCGTCGGCTCGGTCGCAACGTCTCGCCGCTTCAACCAACAGTTGATTGACGCAGCCCGGTCCCTGAAAGTCGGCTACCCAGCTGACCCCCAAACCCAAATGGGACCGGTTATCGAACCGGCCAACGGTAAGCTCCTCGGCGGACTCACCACCCTGGGCCCGGGAGAGCATTGGGTCCTTCAACCGCAGAAACTCGATGACAGCGGGAAACTCTGGAGTCCCGGCGTCCGGGCAGGCGTTAAGCGCGGTAGCGAATACCACAAGACCGAATACTTCGGACCCATCCTTGGCGTCATGACCGCCGCCACCCTGGAAGAAGCCGTCAGTATCGTCAATGATATCGACTACGGCCTCACATCCGGGCTGCACTCCCTGAACCCCAAGGAGCTGAGGTACTGGCTGGACAACATACAGGCAGGAAACCTCTACATCAACCGTGGCATCACCGGTGCGATCGTGCGGCGCCAGCCCTTCGGCGGGTGGAAGAAATCAGCGGTAGGAGCTGGAACGAAGGCCGGCGGACCAAACTACCTAGTAGGGCTCGGAGAATGGAAGGACGCCGCCATCAAGGCGACCCCACAGGGTGAGCTATCGGCCCCGGCACGGCAACTCATAGAAGCAGCTGCCGACCTCGCCAGTGCCCAATTCGTCACCGCCGATGACGTAGCCTGGCTCGATTCAGCTTTGAGGTCGGACGCAGAGACCTGGACCATGGAGTTCGGTGTCGCCCGGGACGCTTCAGGACTCCGGGCCGAACGCAACATCTTCCGCTACCGTCCACTACCCGTCACGATCCGGTACGAGGAGGCAACATCCGGACACGGGTTGGCTGAGCTGTTGCGCGTCGTCTCAGCAGGCATAACAGCATGGAACGGGCGTCCCGAGCTCAACGCCCTCACGGTCAGTACCCTCGAGCCGCTCCCCGAGTCCGCTGCAAGAATTCTGAGGGGCCACGGGGTCCTTACGGTGGTGGAGAACTCCGCAGGGTGGGCCTCCCGCGTTAAGCTCTACGCAAGTAAGACAGGACAGGAATCGGGAGTACGCATCCGCCTGATCGGTGGCCCCTCCCTCGAAACAGCCGAAGCCGCCAACGGCAAACCCGACATCGCCATCTACGCCAACAACGTCGTTGCCGCCGGCCGGGTCGAACTGCTGACCTTCCTGCAGGAACAGGCAATCTCCATCACAGCGCACCGATTCGGCACTCCTAACGACCTCTCGACCGCCATCATCTAGACAGGAACCAAAGCAAGAGCTGGGTCCATAGCCACAATGGGGAAATGGACCCGGCTCTGGAACCAACGACGGGCCTAACGCAAACGAAGTTTCTCGGAAAAGTCTTAAGCGGCAACCGGCTTTCGAATCAGCCGATCGCGACCTGGGAACCGAATTGATTCCAGTGCAGGAGCTATTTCTGTAGGCGCCGCATGAACCACCAATAAAAACCCCCGTATTCGGTGTATAGAAGACCAAGTCATCAGTAATGAAGAAACGTATCCCCCGCAAGCAGGTGGTCGGCAAAACGCCCAAGGACCGAAAAGCCAAAACCGGTGAACATTGCCCTCTAACTGGATGGTGGGCAACTTATCTCGCCGGTTCGGACGGATCCGGTCGCTTTGTCGCCGAAGGAAATATTATGCCCGCAGCCGAGGGCAGGTCTGTCACTTGGATCTTGATCGCGAGTGAGTCCGGCCCACGTCCACCAAGACATGCCCTCCCTATAGTAGGAGCCTCAATTGACAGTCACTAGCCGCCCAGCTTCTCAAAGCGGCTTTCGCATGCCGCGACGCGTACTTGAGTTTGACACCGTCCCTGGCAGGTCGACCGTCCCTCTCCCTAGGACAGGACAGACACCAGATGAGCTCCCCCCTGTCTTCGACGGCTGTGATGTTGGCTGCCACTTCTGCGAAGGTCCCGAAACCGACTAGTCGTAGTCACTTCTAGCTCACCATACGTGCTTCTCTGAACGACGAAAGAACAACCTTGAAGTCCTACCGATGCGATGACTGGAGCTACCTCGTCGGCGCGAATGTCGAGATCCACAAAGACGGAAACTTGGTCCGTTCCGGAATCGTCGATTCCGTGATGCCGGACAACACCATCCTCTGGTTGGCCGCCGATCACAACGGCAATCGGGCACTCTTCGAATTAGCAGAAGGATTTGAGGTCTGGGCTGACCCTCAAGACGTCCCCAACGAACTCTACTCGGCCATGCTTTCCCAACAACCCCCAACATCAAAGGTGCCTTACTAAGACAACCTTGAACGGGCGGCCCAACCCTACTTTCAAATAGACGACTCTAACTGCAGTGAGTGGGACGGCTAAAAGAAAGGTCGCTGGCAACGCACGACGTCGCACTAGAGCCCACTGAAGAACTCTCTGGAGCACCGCCAAAATAAGGCGGATCATCAAGACCTGAGAGACTAAGGGCGAGCCGGAGCTTCGCGAGGAAAATCAAAAGGACAAAATGAATTCTATGACTAAACGAAGAGGGCAGTGCGCTGGTGTAGATATAGGCTCCCATAGTCTCTCTCCTAAAGCGACCGAGCCTCTCCGCGGGAAAGGAGCGTAGTCATTCTAGGGATGATGTACCCCTGTGGCATTCCGCATCCCGGCGAGGTCTTCCAGGACGCAGCATCTGATCGGCAGAGCTTAGACCTCATCTTTTATGACCCAATCCCGTCCATTGGAAGTGAAAAGCGTACTTCGAAGCACATTCGGCGATGCGGGGCGGGGAGCGCGACTCTCTTCCGGAGTGAACACTGACCGACGCGAAGCCAACCGTGATCGAGTTGGACCAGGACGTACAGCCACCGTGGGCGAAGGAACATGCCTTGACCACCTAGGAAAAAGCTCTTCACCGGCGGCCCTGAGGGTCAGGTGCTTTCCTCGGAGCGGCCGGACCTCGGGCGTTGGTACCACTCCATTTGCCCTTTAGCGATACCACCTCGCCGCAGCGGAATCGTACGCCCGTACACGCCAAGATCTACCCGATCAAGCCGGTCGAATTGCCCAATTGACGCAAAAACAAGAAAGACACACCATGCCTACTAGCCATGCTTCAGTTGCTGATCGCGGCCCTTATCCGTGGATGATTGAGGTGCAGGTGGAAAGAGCCGCAGAACTAGACCATGCCCTGGCTAAGGCTGTCGACGTCGTTTCGAAGGCTGCGCATGAACACCACACGGGCATAATGATCACTCGCACAGGCGTAGGCCAATATATAGTGCGCGCACACCCCGAGGTTCCGTTCGGGCTGACGAGGCAGCTTTACACCTGACGCACCAACGCAATCAACCGCTGCCCGCGGGGAAATTCGGGGAGCCGTCGCAAACGTTGAACGAAAGGTGATGGCGAAAGCCCTTTACGTTCCTCTCGACCCACACGCGTCACTCGAAGTCGTCCCGGGCGCCGAGAACCTCAAGAACACGATCATTGGTCCTGGCGTCAGCCAAGGAGATTCGAATCCCATCACCTGAAAAGGAGCGAACAAGGATTTCGGCCGCATCGAATGCCTTCAAAATGTGTGTACGAAGCGTTTCATCGGTGCGCAACCAGATGAAGTTGGCTTGCGTGTCGGGCAAAACCCATCCCCCATCGCGGAGGCGTTGCAATAGCCTGGAACGCTCCGCCGTTACCACTTGGGCTCGCGCTTGGATCTCGCCTGTGGCTTCCAAGGATGCTATGGCTGCACGTTGTGCTAAATCGCTGACACCGAAAGGCAGGGCAACGCTACGGAGCGCCGCCGCCAGGATTGGATGTGCCAGACCGTATCCAATCCTTAGCCCGGCCAGGCCGTACGCCTTGGAAAAAGTTCGAAGCAAACAAACATTGACATGACGCTGAAACAGCTTGATCGTGTCGATGGACTTGTCTGGATCAACGTATTCAACGTACGCCTCATCAATGAGTATAAAAACGTGCGGTGGTACTGCCGCCAAGAATCTCTCAAGTCGGTCTTGCTCAACGACTGTCCCTGTGGGGTTGTTGGGAGTGCAAATGATAATGACCCGAGTTTTCTCCGTGATGGCGGCCAACATTGCATCCAAGTCATGCTGCTCGTCGATGCCTAGGGGAATGGGCACGGGACTGGCGCCGGCAAGCTGGACGAGTATGGGGTAGGCCTCGAACGATCTCCAGGCAAATATCACCTCATCGCCGGCTTCACACGTGGCAGAGAGGAGCTGTTGAAGGACTCCTACACTGCCAGGACCAACCGCAACTGCATCCTGAGGAACCCCTAGAACCGTCGCGAGGTGTTCCCGCAGGGCAGTTGCGCCCATTTCGGGGTACCGGTTAATTGACTTGAGGGCTTCTCTGATCACGCGCTGAACGGAGGGCAACGGCTTCTCGTGGCTTTCGTTGGAAGCCAGTGCAGCAGTTTCTGGGTTGACTGCCCGGCGTCCGGCTACGTAGTTCGGCAGCGCTGCCACAACTTCACGGGGGTTTGGCTCGGGGGGTTCCAGCCGATCGATGCTTGTGCCGTCATGGTTTTCCAATAGGTGCCGGGTTCCCATTCCATGTCTCCTAATCCAGATGATCTGTGAGTTTGCCGTTTTTATTTCAACGTCTGCTGTGTAGTGCTCACCGGTTGGGCGGGTCACAGCAACCTGGTCTCCCGGGGAGAGGTGTGTCCAGTTTTGTCTCTTCATGTCGTAAGCCGCTGTCTGTTCAGCAGGAGACTGTGTCGCGGCATACACCCCGGCGTGGGTTCTGCCGAACCGCACCGCTGCCGCTGGTGCCGGTGGGTTAGCTGTCATTTTCATCCTGTCTTGTTAGAGAGCTAATGATGTCGAGACAGAATGGGCAGCCGTACTCGCCGTTCGACATCGAACCGCTCGAGGGAACTTGCCGGGCTGTGTGTGACCTGCCAACAAGTCCCTGTAGGTCTTCCGAATGTCCTAGCCCTTCCGGTGTTCACATTGGCAATGGCGTTCCCAAACCCAGATGTCTTGCTTTCTCAATGATTTGCCAAGTAACCGCTGCGTCTTGAAGACCGATTCCCACACTGTTGTAGAAGAGGATGGAGTCGTCGGAGACGCGGCCCGGGTGGCGCCCGGTGAGAACATC
The DNA here is from genome assembly GCF_048595705.1 of Paenarthrobacter sp. TA1.8. Classification (NCBI taxonomy): domain Bacteria; kingdom Bacillati; phylum Actinomycetota; class Actinomycetes; order Micrococcales; family Micrococcaceae; genus Paenarthrobacter; species Paenarthrobacter sp. TA1.8. Next base: position 36,931 of record NZ_CP184288.1, on the reverse strand, counting down.
CCCAAGTTCTGCAACGTCAGACATGCCGATCACCCCCTGAGCCAAGCCTTCAATGATTGGTCCGGCCTGCTCAATCGCAGTGGGCAGATGATCTACGAAGACGGCGCTGCAAGAACTCAGGAAATCGCTGTCAACCTCCTTTCGTTGCGGAGCGAAAGAACCAACACTGATGACGGTAGTTCCCGGACTTACTGCCGCGGTAGGGAGAATGGGAGCCTCGCTCGTCGTGGCTGTAACTACGATGTCTGCATGTTCCACCGCTTCTTGTGCGCTCGTGAAAGCTCTGACTTCCATGGGCAGTTCTTCGCCTAGTTGCGCTGCGACGTCTCGGCATTCTTCAGCGAATGGTGACCAGAGCCGAACTTCGGTTATTCCGAGGGTCGTCGACAAAACCCGCGCGTGGGCGCGGCCCTGTACTCCACAGCCCAGAATGGTGAGAGTCTTGCTTCCTGGTACCGACAGCGCCCGCGCTGCAACCGCAGATGCCGCTGCCGTGCGCAGAGTTGTGACTGCTTCGCCGTCTACGATGGCGACTGGCCTGCCCGTGTCGGGGTCAAGCGCTAGGACGAGCGCGCTGACGTTCGGGAGTCCCAGCTCCCTGTTACCGGGGTTGACGCTGCCGAACTTACATACAGGGCCGGTCTCATCAGAAAGACGAGCTGCATAGCAGAAAGCCGTGCTTGATGACGGCCCGTTGATGAGAAGTCTGGCAGCCAGCCGTCCGGAACCAGATGATAGAGCTTCGAAAGCTGCGCGCTGGGAATCTACAGCATCTTCCGTGCTCAGCAGCCCGGCAATGTCCGCTGCTCTGAGAAGGAGCAACGGGTGCGTCGTCGTGTTAGTCAATTTATTCCTTAGTGCATAGGTGGTTCTCTTACCGGCGCCAACCCGGCCCGTCGTGGTTTCGTTTGGCAGCTGCCGCTCTGCAGAATAAGGTCATGGCAGCTCTAGTGCCGTTTATTCAGAATCGTGCGGGGTCGAATGGGGTAAGCTCGGACGGTTCTTCTCCGGCTAGGATTAGCGAGCTAAGCAATGAACCAGTTATCGGCCCCAGTGTGATCCCGAGCATGGCGTGACCCGCAGCAACAAAAACATTCTTATGGCCAGGGACGTGCCCGATCATCGGCAGCCCGTCAGGAGTCATGGGGCGCAGGCCCGCCCAAGCAACGGGCGTCTTTTGTAGGCTCCAGGAATTGAAGTAGTGAGGTGCGGCGCGGAGGATTCCTGCTGCCCTGCGATCGTCGACGCGCAAGTCCGTGGAACCGAATTCCATGGTGCCGGCCAACCGCAGACTGCTGTTCAACGGAGTGACAGCCACTTTATGATCGGACAGGTAAATGGCCCGCTTGAAGTTGATGGGTGGGCGAGTGATATCGAAGCCGTATCCCTTACCGGCCTGTAAGGGAAGCTTTGTTCCAAGCTTGCGTAGCAGTTCTCCCGATTGTGCGCCGGCGGCAACTACTACGGCTGCAGCTCTGTGGACCTCGGAGCGTTTCGTGACAATGCTGACGATGCCCTGACGGCCAGGCAGAATCTCACCTACGGCCTCATGGGTTGAGATCCGGACCCCCAGTTCCAGGCATCTGGCGGCCAGAGCCTCCACAAAGGAAGCAGGATCGATGAACTGATCGTAAGGGTTGAGGATCCCCCCGATCACTTGCTTTCCAATTGCCGGCTCCAGCGACCGAACTTCACTCGCTGACAGAATCTGCGCTGGCGCCATTCCCAGCAGTTCCATGGCTTTGGCATCCTCAGCGTGGGCCGCCAGACCTTGCTCCTGAAGGAACAGCTGCAAAATGCCATCGTCATGACGTTCAAAATCGATGCCGTCCATCTGCATTGCATCGAACTCGCTGAAAGCCTTGCGGCTGAGGGCTGCGGTCGCCTCGAGGCCGTTCGAGAACGCTGACCGTCGGCAGTTGGAAAGCATCCGCGCGAGAAAAGCGATGTAACTCGGCGAAACACCCCGCAAACCGATTTTCAGCGGTCCGTCAGATTTGAATGCATATTTTGCGGCCGTCCTTAGCGCTCCCGGAGAAGGCACAGGTTCGCTCATGGATGGAACTACCCAGCCAGCATTCGAACGTGACGCTCCCCCAGCAACACCACCGGCATCAATCAGGTGCACGACCGCGCCCTTACGAGCCAGCGCATAGGAACACGACAGACCCACCGCCCCCGAACCAACGACTATCACATCGCTCGAAACCATCAGCAGGCCCGGACCAGTTCTTTTGAAAACGTCATAGGGAACAGAATGGCCGTGCGACCACTGAATCGGAATGTGCAATGCGCCCAATCGCATGGAGCATCTAGTGCTAAACGCTCATCGCTCAAACTGTGATTTCCGCCATACGGTGTGATCCATAGGCTTACTTTTTTGGAAGGAACGGTCATGTGGAAACTTGATGCAGACTCGCTGGATGCACTCACACTCGGCGCAACTCTGCTTGGAACGGGCGGTGGAGGTGATCCTTTCATCGCCAAGCTGTCAGTCCTCCAAGCGATCAAAGACTTCGGACCCATAACGATCGCAACCCTCGACGAACTCGATGACGACGCGCAACTGACTACCGTTGCAGTAGTCGGAGCACCAACGGTCATCATTGAAAAGGTTCCCTCCGGTGCAGAATTTACCAATGCAGTTCGGGCACTTGCTTCATATATGGGCAAGGACATCGACGCCATCATGCCTGTCGAAGTAGGCGGCATGAATACACTCATTCCGTTGGCAGTCGCCGCCGAACTCGGTGTGCCCTGTGTTGATGCAGATGGAATGCGGCGGGCCTTTCCCCAGATCGAAATGACTGTGTTTACTCTCGCCGGCCGGCAAGCTTCTCCCATGAGCCTCGCCGACGAGAAGGGCAATAGGGTCGCGTTTGAGACGACCACGAACCAAGTGGGCGAACGCCTGGTTCGTGGTTCAGCGATGATGCTCGGCTTGGCCAATGCCCTCGCTGCCTATCCCATGACAGTTGCAGAGGCCAAGCATGCGGCCATCCGCGGCTCCTTAACGTACTGCAGCGAGGTCGGAACGCTCCTTACCGCTATCCAACGCAAGGAAGACGGGGCTTGGGACAAGTTCCTGTCCTTCACGGAAGGGCAAATAGTGTTCACCGGCAAGGTCATTGACCTAGACCGTCACACCACTACCGGCTTCGCCCGCGGAACAGTGACCATTGAGAGCTTCGCGAATCCGGAAAACACCATGCGCATAGAGATCCAAAATGAGCTCCTCTTGGCCATCGAGGACGGCCGCGCTGTCGTTACCCCGCCAGATCTCATTTGCATGCTCGACCACGAGACTGCGGAGCCGATCACTACCGAGGGCTTGGCATACGGCCAGCGAGTCACCGTTCTGGGGCTGCCTTGCGCGGAGGAATGGAAGCAAAACAATTGGCTGGAAGTCGTCGGTCCAGCAGCATTCGGCTATGACGTCGACTACGTGTCCCTGAAAGGTGCAGAGCAGTGAGCTACAAAATTGGAATCGACGTCGGTGGAACGAACACCGATGCCGTCGTCGTGGATGATGCAGGAAAAGTACTGGCATCCACAAAATCAGCCACCACGCCTGACCCTTTTGACGGCATTCGAGAGTCCTTGTCCAAGGTCATAGCGACCGTCGATAAGCGGCAGATTACACAGGCCATGCTGGGCACCACTCACCCCGCAAATGCGATCATCGAGCGACGTGGGCTAGAGCGAGTCGGTGTGCTTCGGTTGGCGGCTCCGGCGTCTCTGGGGATCCGGCCTGGGGCCGCGTGGCCATCAGACCTAATCGATAAGATTATTGGCCCGTCAGAAATTGTCCACGGCGGGAATGAGTTTGACGGCTCTGAAATCGCCCCGCTAGATGAAGATGCAATCCGCAGGTTTGCTGCCAGCTGTGCTGGAAACGTAGCTGCCATCTCAGTGGCCGGCGCCTTCGCCCCGGCTAACTTTGAACACGAAAAGCGTGCCGCCCAAATACTAGCCGAGGAACTCGGCTCAGACTTCCCGGTTTCCCTAAGCCATGAGGTCGGGGCTCTTGGTCTCCTCGAACGCGAAAATGCGACCATTCTCAATTCGTCACTGCTGGGGGTGGCCCGTCACGTAGTCCAGGGCTTCCACGCCGCGCTTCAGGACAACGGACTTGAAGTGGACTCATACCTGACGCAGAACGACGGAACTCTTATGTCGGATGAAGACGCTGTGCGTTTCCCCGTCCTGACACTCGGCTCTGGCCCAACCAACTCCATGCGGGGGGCTTGTTCTTTGTCCGATCTCGCAAATGCAATTGTCGTAGATGTCGGCGGAACTTCGGCAGACGTAGGCATCCTTGTGGACGGGTTCCCGCGTGAGTCCACAGCCGCGATAGAGGTTGGTGGTGTCCGGACTAACTTCCGGATGCCAGACTTGATCTCGATCGGGCTGGGAGGCGGCAGCGTCGTGCGATCTCACGCGGGAGGTGTGAGCGTCGGACCGGATTCCGTAGGCTATCGCGTCGTCAAGGAGTCACTGGTTAGTGGCGGGTCGACTCTGACGTTGTCTGACATTTCGGTCCGAGGTGGCCGGCTTAAGGGCTTCGGAGATCCGTCTCTCGCCCAGAACGTCGACGGATCGACTGTCGACGCGGCCCTGGCCTGGGTCGATGAGCAAATCAGGATCATGGCCGATCGCATGAAGGCGAGCCGGCACACCCTTCCCCTCATTGCAGTTGGCGGCGGATCTCATCTGGTGCCCGATTCCGTCCCCGGGGTTAGCGAAGTTGTCCGTCCTGAGAACTACGCTGTAGCCAATGCTTACGGCGCAGCCATCGCAGAGGCGTCGGGAACAATTGATCGGGTTTTCAGCTACGAAGGACGCGGCCGCGAAGCGTGCCTCGACGAGGCACGCAACCTCGCAGTGGACTCTGCCATCCGGTCAGGGGCTGACCCCAACAGGATCCGGATTACTTCACTATCGGAGGTGCCGCTTTCCTATGTACCGGGAAACGCTTGCCGCGTGCAGGTCAAAGCGGCGGGACCGTTGGTAAGCCCATGACGCTCGGACCAGACCAAGTTTGGCAGGCATACAATGACGCCGAAAATGCCAGGGACTTCCAGACCATGGCACAGTTGGTGGCACGGGATCTGGTGGTGACGGTCAACGGCGAGCCAGCAGTGTCTTCAGCTGAAGACGATGATCGGGCAATGCGCCATCTCATAGGCGCCTATCCGGACTATCGGCGGGATCTGGTTGAAGTACTCAGATCCGGGGACCGAGCGGTAGCCCGGTGGCGTATGTTGGGAACGCCCGTGAACGGGCCGCATCTCGACGTGCCGGGTTGCTCGATCGTGACGGTCGAGGAGGGGTGCATCACCGAGGCGCACCTCTACTACTACAGCGCGGCCCTAGACGCGGTGCTAAGCGCGGCCATTGGAGATATCTGATGACCGTTTCGGTGGCTGACTCTCATAATGATCTCCTGCTCGCCGTTCGCCATCTGAGAGAGCGCGGCCACCAGGACCCGTTCGGGGATTTTTGGTTGCCTCAGTTGAAGGCGGGCGGAGTTGATCTGCAAGTTCTTCCGGTGTGCACAGAAGAACAGTTCGTCGGGGAAGGTGCCCTGCGCCGATGCCTTCTGATGTTAGAAGAAGCTCGACATCTCGCAGACATCCACGCTGACGACGTGGTGATCGTCGAAAACAGTGCAGGGCTGGAAGCTGCCTCCTCCTCCGGTCGGATCGCCCTTATTCTCGCTATCGAAGGTGCCGAACCGATCGGGAACAGCCTGGAGATTCTGGACGTCCTAAGAAGATCCGGTGTGCGAATGTGCTCGCTTTCGTGGAATCGGCGCACGATGATGGCTGACGGCATCGCCGAACGGGACACCGGTGGACGGTTGACTCAACTGGGCGTTGACGCTGTTAGCAGAATGGAAGAGCTCGGCATCATCGTGGATGTTTCGCATCTTTCCGAGGCGGGGTTCTTTCACTTGGCAGAACTTGCAACCAGACCATTCATCGCATCGCATTCATCCTGTCGTTCGGTCACGGATCATCCTCGAAACCTCTCCGACGAACAATTACGACTCATCAGGGACAGCCACAGTTTTGTTGGGATCAATGCATTCGGGCCTTTCATAGCAGAAGGCGAACCATCACTGGATGCGTACATTGACCATGTCGAGCATGCCCTCAGTGTTGTGGGACCGGAATCCGTTGGGCTGGGTACGGATTTCATAGAGGATGTAGCAGAGGTCGTGGATCCCATTTTCACCGGTTTGCTCGTTAACTCCTCCGACATTCCAACAACTCAAGGGCTGCGGCGTCCTTCAGATTTCCAAGGCCTGGCGAGAGCAATGAGCAGGCGGATTGGGACAGAGAAGACGGCTGACGTGATGGGATCCAACCTTCGGACGTTCCTCACATCGCAACTCGGCTGAACGATACTTGAGAAGTGACGAACAGCGCGTGGAGCGGTGATTACGCCGTAACGGTACGCCAAATCCTGGCCTTGGCCGAAATGGCTGAGGCCAGGATACTCGGCGGGCTCGGGGGGCAAGACCGACTTGTCAATCAAGTACGGATTGCCCCCGAAGGCCGCCACCCTGAAGGGGATTTCGAGAACGCTGCAGTTCTGATGGACGGCCGCCGCTTAGCCGAGGATAACTACCTCGTAGATTTCGTCCTGAGGTGGATGGATGATTGCAAGGCGCCACTGCTGATTATCGTCTCGCCGCAAGGATACATAGGGCTGGCGACTCGGCGGTTGGCAAACAAGCTTTCGATTACTGTGATCGAGGTCCAAGCCACCGTTCTGCACCTCACTGATTCTATTCGCGAGGTAGTCGAAGCTCCCATTAGAGGCATAGCCCGCGGGATAGTCAACGCCGTCGAAGGGCTATCAAGGGTTTCCCCGCAAAATGGCGTACGAGGGTTCTTGAATGCACTTGATACCGCTCTTGAGAGCTCCTCAGCATTGTTGGGCCTCGAAGGCGAAACTGTATTTGGTGAGCTCTCAAAACCGTTCGTTGATGAGAAGGACCGTGTGGGTGCGGCGGTCTGGATACGGGGTGAGCAGAACACCCGCCTCATCCAGCCAATTGCGCTAGCACTAGGCGAGGCTCCCACCTTCTGGCTAGTTGTCGAATCACAGTCGCCCACGCCCGCATGGGAGCAGACCGCCACAACCGTCGTAAAGATTGCCAGCAGCCACATAGTAGCCCGGCTCGTGTCAGACCGTTTGGAGCGGGAACGAGACGCACGCTTCAGACTGGGAATGCTAAACGAGATTATTGCAGTCCAAGACAAGCCTTCGGCCTCAGTAATTCAGGATATTGGGACACTCGGATGGAAAACCGTCGGGTGGTGCACTGCCATACACATCCGGGTCGCCGGGGGTGACTCTCTTCGGGTGCTGTCACTCACAGACGAACTGTCGCGTCAATTCGCCGACGCCGGATTCAGCGGCCCATTGATTGAGAGATCGGACGGGTGGACGACCTGGACCGTATCTCACGCAGAGCCCCCTCCAACTTCCTATGGGGAGTCAGTTGTCCAAATAAGAATGGCCCTTCAGCGTTTTATTGAAGGACGATCCGGTCTACGGGTCTACGCAGGCATAGGTCACCCCTACACCGGTGTCGTTGGGCTCAAGAAGAGCCTTGCAGAGGGGCAGGAAGCAGCTACCATCGCGCAGGCAGGTGGTGGACGAACGGGCGTCCAGCATATAGACGAACTCGGTGTCGAGCGCATTCTCTTCGGCTGGTATACGTCGAACGAGTTCGGCGACTTCGCCCGGACGCTCCTGAAGCCGGTCACCCAGGTCGACAAGGATGAAGACCTTATGAGGACCCTCGAGGTCTACCTCGACAACGAGTCATCGCCGACGGTTACCGCCGGCGTTCTGGGCCTGCATCGCAACACGGTTGTCAACCGCATTTCCCGCCTGCGGCAGCTCCTATCAGTTGATCTTGATGATCCTGATCAAAGGCTGGCCGTGCAGTTGGCATGCCGGGTAGTTAATCTGAACAACACCTAACATCAGGGTCCCCGCAACCATACTTGGGCAAACCGTCACACCGCCGTGAATTCATTGGGCGATATGCACCTGTCAACCCCTGCGTTGTGATTCTACTCTCATAGCAACGGGGGAAATTGATTCCATCTCTGACAGGACTACTTATGAAAACGAGTACTCGACGCCGCGCCCTAGCTATCACGGCCGTCACCGCACTGTCTGGTATAGCGCTCCTCAGCGGATGCGCTGGCAGCCCATCGGCCAGCAGCAGTGAGGGCGAAACAGAAGTCGCCTATCTCTCATCCAGCTCAGCGAATACCTGGCTTTCAGCATCGGGAAAGGCCATGCAGGAGGAAGCCAAAAAGGCTGGTATCAAGATCACGGAGTTTGATGCCAAGTTCGAGCCGGGCAAGTCCGTGAAACAAATCCAGGATGTAGTCGCATCCAAAAAGTACAAGGGCATCATCATCGCCACAAGTGACGGGCCGGGAGCCATCCCAGCCCTGCAGAAGGCCATGGACGCAGGCATCAAGGTTGTCATTCTTAATCAGGTAGTGGGCGAGAAATTGGACACGGCCGACCCACAGGTTCCTGGATTCTCCGCATCCGTTTTGGCTCCCCCTAAGGGCACGGGTGAACGCCTTGGAAAGCTCGCGCTAAAAGCTTGTGACGGCCTAGAAGAATGCAAGGTCGTGTACATGTATGGGCTGAAGGGCACTCCCTTCGACACTGCGGTCCGGGACGGCTTTGATTCAACTATCACGGGCAACTCCAAGATCAAGGTTGTAGCAGACACTGAGGGCGGCTTCCTCGGCACTGCCGAGCCTCGAAAGGCTGTTCAAGACGTTCTGCAGTCCAATCCCAACTTCGACGTGTTCGTCGCAGCCGGCGACCAGCAGGTTCGTGGCGCCCAACTAGCGCTCGGCGACGCTGGGAAACCCGCCGTTAAAACAATCGGCGTCGGCGCTTCAGAACCTGCGCTGAAGGGCATTTCCGAGGGGACATGGTTTGGGGATGTCGCTGGCGTACCTGCCGACGAAGGACGTGCCGCACTCAATGCGATGGTGAAGGCCATCAAGGAGAACAAGGATTCTGGCGGAATCGACGTTGTCGATGACCTTCCCGACGGTGGCCTCATCACCAAGGAAAACGTCGCCAAGTTCACGGCGCAGTGGGCAGGCTGATCTGACATGCCCGCACCGCTGATTGCCTTCAGAGGAATCACAAAATCTTTCGAGGCAACTCGGGCGCTCGTTGGAGTTGACGTGGAAATCGAGCCCGGTTCTGTGCATGCGTTGGTGGGTGAAAACGGTGCGGGCAAGTCCACGCTTGGCAAGATTCTCGCCGGAGTTCACGCGTTCGATGCAGGAACGCTCGAACTGGACGGCGTTGCCGTCCAGTTCGACAGCCCCCGAGCGGCCATGAAGGCCGGTATCACCATCGTGGCACAGGAAATCGCGCTGGTCGGTCCCCGCACGGTAGTTGAGAACGTATATCTCGGTCTGGAAGACCGGCTGGGGCCGTTCGTTCGTGCCCGTTCCCTGAACGCAAGATTTGCTGAACTCGTGCGCAGCACAGGCATCGATGTCCCAGCAGATGCACTCGTAGACGAGCTTTCCATTGCCGATCAGCAAAAGGTTGAAATCCTCCGCGCTCTGGCGAGGAACTCCGACATCATAGTCATGGATGAGCCTACCGCTCGCTTGGCAACACACGAGGCGGCCAAGCTGGCCGACATAGTTCGTGACCTTCGGGCACAGGGAAAAACGATCGTCTACGTCTCACACTTCCTTGACGAGGTCCTCAGCATTGCCGACACAATTACCGTGCTGCGTGACGGAACCGTCGTTTCAACCGCTCCTGCGGCGACATACGACGCCGACTTGCTGGTAACTCAGATGGTTGGAAGGTCAGTTGATGCAGCATTCCCCGACGTTCGTGCCCGCACTCCAGGGACTTCACCAGTACTCAGCGTCGAGAAAATCGGGACCCCCGGAATGTTCGCCGACATCACTTTCGACGTCCACCCCGGCGAGATCGTAGTCATTACTGGGTTGGTCGGTTCGGGCCGCAGCGAGGTAGTGCGTGCTATTTACGGTGCCGAACCTCCATCCACTGGCTCTGCGCGCTTCAACGGGAAAAATATCCGGTACCGACACCCTAAAGAAGCGGTCGCAGACGGCATGTCCTTCATCCCTGAATCGCGGAAAACCGAGGGCCTTTTTCTAGGGTTCAGCATCGCAGACAACGTGGGACTACCGCATCTGCAGTCGCTCACCCAGCGAGGTCTCCTTCTCGCCAGGAGAGTGAACCAAAGGGTTTCCCAAGCTCTCGTGGAAGTCGGCGCCAAGCCCGCCTCACCAGAACTACCCGTTGGACTTCTTTCGGGTGGAAATCAACAGAAAGTGCTATTTGCACGCGCCCTGCTTGGTAAGACAAAGCTTCTCATAGCGGATGAGCCAACCCGTGGCGTGGACGTTGCAGCCAAACGGCAAATCTACGACCTCCTAGTCGAACACGCATCGCGCGGGTTGGGCATCCTTGTCGTGTCCTCGGAGATGGAAGAAGTCATCGGTCTGGCCCATCGGGTCATTGTGATGCGTAAGGGGCGCATTGCAGGGCAGCTCACTGACGCAGAAATCAGTGGAATCAACATAGCCCAACTCGCGTTCGGGCAATCCGAGTCCCGTAGCGGCTCAAACACGGAGGCAAACCAGTCATGACCATCATTGAAGTCAAGGAAGCGGAGCTGACGCGGACCAGGAGCAAGCTCCCCAAATCAGTCCTCTCAAGATACGGCATCGTTTGGGCCACTGTTGCGATGTTCTTGGTTCTAGCAGGTACAACACCAGGGTTCGTCAGCAGCGACAACCTATTGAACGTCTTGGACCAGCAATCGGTAGTTTTGATCGCAGCCGCACCTTTGACGCTGACCTTAATCGCTGGACACTTCGACATCAGTGTGTCCGGAGTTTTCATCACAGCCCCACTTGTCGGCATTCAACTTGAGAACGCGAGCGGTTCCCTCCCACTCGCTATTGCGGGTGGGCTTGCTGCCGGAATTGTCTTCGGGCTTTTCAATGCGTTCCTCGTTGCCAAGATCCGAATCAACTCATTCATCAGTACACTGGCTTCCTCATACATCATCTTGGGCATCGGCTACATCGTGAGCGATAGATCGATTCTCTCTCCCCAAGATGACGAATTCCGGGAATTCGCGACGACTAAGGTTCTGGGGGTCACCACTGCAATCTGGATGGCCGTAGCAGTCGTCGTCATCTTCTGGGTTCTGCTGAGCAGCACCCGATACGGCCGGTACGTGTACGCAACTGGTGCCAACTCCGAAGCTGCCAAACTATCCGGCATACGAACAGGCAGGATAGTGACCTCAACCTTCGTCTTGACGGGGGCTGCTGCAGCTCTTGCCGGCTTGATCAATTCCTCCCAAAGCCTGAGCGCACAACCATCAGACGACTTCAGCTTTGTCTTTTCTGCCTTAGCCGCAGTCGTCGTAGGAGGTACATCCATTGCAGGCGGGTCAGGTGCCATCTGGAGAACACTCACAGGAACCCTCTTTATCGCAATAATGAATAACGGCTTCAACCTAAACCAGATAGACCCGGTCTATCAGCGAATCATCCTGGGCCTCGTCATTCTGGTGGCAGTTGGCATCGATGCTTTTAGCCGCTCCCGACGCCACACGTAGTACCTGACACAGTCCCATGACAACAACCAGTCATTCAACTGAGCGCACACAGGTTGTGTGCCCTCGCGTGAAATAGTGAAGGAAGAACGAATGTCACGAAGAATACTGTGGATCAACCCCGTCATGACCGACGCCTTCGACGATCCCATCGGAGCATCGCTAAGGTCCGAGGCCCGCACGGACACCATCCTCGATATCGCTTCCCTTCCAGGGGAGGGCCCGGTCCATTTGGAGTACAGCGCCTACGAAATGGCGGTCGCCGTTCCTACCCTGCAGACAGTGCTGTGGGCGGAACAAGAAGGATACGATGCTGCCGTGATCGGTTGCTTTTACGATCCATTCATCCGCGCGGCGAAAGAGCTCACCACCAACATGGCCGTCACTGCACCTGCCGAAGCCTGTATCAGGATTTCCCAATCGCTGGGTGAGCGTTTCTCGATTCTCGTCGGCCGCGAGAAGTGGATCCCCGAGATGCATGAAAACATCAGGAAATACGGAGCCGAGGACAACCTCGCATCCTTCCGTTCTCTAAACATGGGCGTTGTCGAATTCCAAGTCGATCCCCACATAACGGAGGCGCGAATCAGGCAGGAAGCTGAAATGGCCGTCGAAAGGGACCGTGCTGACGTGGTCATCCTAGGATGCACCATTGAGTTTGGGTTCTACCGCAACCTCCAGGAACATCTGGGTGTACCCGTCGTGGACGCCACCGTAGCGCCACTGCGCTACGCCGAAATGCTGGCAGACATAGGGGCCGGACAGAACTGGTATCACTCTCCACGACTTGGTTATGGGACCCCCGATACCGACGAACGAGCCAGCCTCCTGGCACCCCGCAAACCCAAACTGACACCAGCGCCGGCCAATGCGAGCACCACCGTCTGAGCACCCGCTCAACCCCAACCACCGGCCTCCGCTTCTCGAAGCTCGGGGGTCGGTGGTTGGTAGGCCCAAGCACTTTCCATCCCATGTATGGCGACCCCAAACTATCGTGCAGCAGACATACGGGTGCTTAGACTGACAACCCTCGATGGCTTGTGTAGACCGACTGAAACTGGTTCTCTCGCTTGTTCGACGGAGGGATTTCCTTCATCGAGTTCGTTCCAGCTGCTGTCCCTGTGCGTACTTAGCCTTCGACGGCCTCGGCGGGGTCATTTTCGAGCGCGGCGGTGATTGCGGCTGGGGAGGGCAGCGTTTCTCTTTCGTCGGCAGGGAGCGCTTCGTACGTGTACGACGTGACCGTGAGCGGCTGGGCCGATCCATCGAGCGCGTACCGGACGGTGCGTTCGTTCCGAGAGCCGCAGACAAGGATGCCAACAGTGGGTGCCTGCCGCGGAAGGCGCAGCATGTCATTGACCGCTGCGACGTAGAAGTTCAGCTGCCCAAGATGCTCAGGCTTGAATTTTCCTGCCTTAAGTTCGACCACAACGTATCGGTCTGAAGGTACGTGATACAGCAGGAGGTCGATGAAGAAGTCGTCTCCATCCACGTCGAGGTGATACTGCCGACCGACGAAAGCGAAGCCTGGGCCAAACTCGGCCAGCGTTTGAGCCATCCGGAGGGTCATGGCTTCTTCAATGGCGTGTTCCTGGGCTTCTTCGGTAAGGCCCAGGAAGTCCAATACCAGAGGGTCCTTGGCCACGGCCCGTGCCAGATCGGTTCCTTCGCCCGGGAGGCGCTTCCAGGTTGTTCGGTGCTGCTCCGGTGCGGGTGTGCAGGCCCGTGAGGATCTGGTGTTCAAGGGCGGCGACCGACCAGCCGTTCTGGACAGCTCTGGAGGCGTACCAGCGGCGTAGTTCGTGGTCGCTGAGTTTGTTCAGGAGCGTGACGTTGTGGCTCCAGCTCAATTGTCCAGACGGTGTCTGGACAATTGGTTCCGGGCCACTCCACGCGGCCGCGAACGCGCGCATGGTGTAGACGTTTGTCCGTGAAAATCCCCTCATGTGCGGAAACTCCGCCCTCAGGTCACGTGCCAGCCTGTCCAGGACCTTACTGCCCCAAGATTCGTTCGCTTGCCGTTCCAAGATCGTCCGTCCGATCTTCCAGTACAGTTCGATCATCGCGCTGTTGACCACGCGCTGAGCCCTGAGTTGAGCCTCCCGCACCAGCCCCTTGAGGGTAGAGAGTGCGGCTGCGTAATCTTCGGGGAGGTCGGGCTCGAGGTGGGTCATGAATCAACCCTAATGGCCACCACTGACGCTTACATTTCAATTGTCCAGACAGCGTCTGGACAATTGCCTTCCGGTCGTTGGGCCCGTCAAATGTGCCATAAGTTGTGGCACCTTCACCTTGTTGTTCTCAGTCCTTGGCGTCCGCGCTGCGGTTACAGGTTTCGAACGTCGGGGAACCAGCCCGGCGGAGCTTTCTTGGGTTCCAGGTGTTCGGGGTCGCGGTGTTCTTTCATGTCGCAGTTGTAGAAGGGTCCCTGGGGGTCCAGTAGGACGCGCATGTGGTGGTCTGCGTGGTCCTTCCACCAGACACTCATGCCGGTCGCTGGATCCAGACGCAGGTGCTCCCATGAACGCCACAGAGCCGCCACACGTGAGACGGCCTCGGGATGGAAATACCACTCGATGCACCACTTCGCGGACTTTCCCGTGACGCTGCGAACGTACGTGGGCAGCAGCTGCTCATGCAGGAATTCTTCGGCCGAGCCGTAGACGAGCGCTGGTTCTTTCTCTGCACTCTGGTCAGCTTGAGTTGGGGCTGGTGTGTCTGTGTCGTAGAGGTCAAAGTCATTCGCCATGAGTGCAGACCTACCCTCCCTACTTCGTGACCCAGGGATTGGCTACCGGTGCAGCTGGAAGCGGGACGGCGGGTTCTTCTGGTCGTGGGCTGTACTTCTTTATGGATGCCTCCACCGTTTCCTTGTGGCGTCCGGTGTACCAGGGCATCGTGCGGACGAGCGTGGCCGGTGCGCCGGAGGCGAGGACGACCGCGCGGCCGCGGTCCAGTTCGGCGAGGTTGGAAACGTCGAAGATGCGTTCCTTGCCCTCCTGTCGGGAGCGGCTGGAACCGGACTTGCCTGATGAGGTGGAGACGTTGATGTAGCTGTAGTCTCCGATCAGGTCCGAGAGAGCGCGGAGGAATCCTTCTTCTGCCACGCCGCCGCCGTAGACCTTCACGTTCGCCGCTGACCAGATTTTCCGCATGTTCGCTTCTCCCCACAGCTCGACCCCTTGTGACCAGGACTGCAAGACCCCCATGACAATCAGGCCCTTGGAGCCGTAGTGGCTGAACTGGTCCGGCAGGGATGCCCAGCGGACGACGTTAGCCAGCTCATCGAGCGCAAACAGGGCAGGCTTCGGGAGCCGGCCGCCGCTGCGCTCGGCACGCTCTTCCATGGCCTCTGCGATGGCTACTGTCAGGGCTGTGGTGAGCGGGGCGGCGGAGCCAGCACCTTCTTTGGAGAGGATGTAGATCGTCTCCTGAGACGCAGCGAAAGCATGCGGGTTGAACTGCCGGCGGGCATCCGTGGCCACCGTCGCCCCACCGGTCGGCGCGACCCACCGCAGCGTGTTCCTGCTCTTGAGGCATTGGATCATTTTTTCGGCCGTACCGAAGATACCGTCTCGCTGCTTATCAGCGAGTTCGAGCGTGGATTCAAGGCCCTTGTACTGCAGCTCGTAATCGTGCTGTTTCAGGATGTTGATCGGTTCCCGGTTTACCTGTTCGGTGACCCAGATATAGACCTGCGTGATAGGCAGCTCTCCGAGCGCGGCGGCGAGGAAGTACGAGGACAGAATGTCTTCGGCCTTGGGATCGAAGTAGGCGTCGGGCTTGGATCCGGGCACGCGGGAGCCGACCGAGAAGTGCTGGGTGAGTTTGTAGGCCTTCTCTTCGTCGGTGACATAGGAGAGCGGGTTCCACCACCAGTCCGGTTCTTCCTGGGCGATCTTCTGCGGATCGAACACCCACACCGGGGCGACGGCCTCGCGGACGCCTCGGGTGCCGTCCACGACGTCGCGCTTGTTCGATGTTGAGACCACGGCGCCGGGTGCGTCCAGGATGGCGGGTATGACACGTGAGGTGGACTTACCGGTTCGGGGTCCCCAGATGTCGAGGGACAGGTCTTCCCAGGACTGGATGAACTTCTGCCCGGTGGAGACGACTTTGCCGACCACGATGCCGGGTGTGTCCGTGACACCCAGACGCTCGGCGGTCGCTTTCGCTCCCTTTTCCGAGAACGCGGCCAGCGCCTTACCGCGACCCAGGTATCGGGCGGCCTTGTCGACACGGGCGCGCTTGGACGCACCCTTCCGCCAGGCAACGAGAACAACAATGGTCAGGGCCAGCAGCACCCCGGCCATGAGGCAGGCGACGACGGTGGCTTCGGTAGGCCATGGCACACGGCCTTTGGCGAGGCCGGCGATCAGATCGATGGGGTGGGCTGGTGGTGCGGCGATGCCTGCCATCCATGATCCGAGGTGCAGGGCGGCGTAGGTTCCGCCGCCGAAGACGACGATGAAGCCGATGGCCAGCCAGACCAGCAGGGCATCACCGAGGCCCATTCCTTTGCGGTTTGGTGCACTCACTGTGTGCCTCCTTCACTGGGCAGAATGGGGGCTGCCGTCTCCAGCAGGGTTTCCGGAGCTGCATGCCATTTGCCGTCGGTGTCGTTGACGCCTTCGGGACCCTTCTCCAGGGACGTGAGTCCGACTTGGACGGGGATCCCGGGACGACCGCCGACCTTGATGAGGAACTTTCCCCGTCCCGGGGGTTCGACGTCGACGCCGCGTGAGTCCCACGCGGGCGGGTCCTGCCAGCCGATGAGCTTCTGCTGCTCCTGCCGGGATAGCGGAATGGCCGAGGTCAGCAGCGGCATCTCAGAGGCAGGGAGGCCGCCGCAGATGACCATGCCGGAGCGTTCGACGAAGCCGCGGGCTTTCATCCGGTCCTCTTCTGCCGGCAGGGCCAGCAGGTCGGACATGGTGTGGGAAATCATGATCTGCCCGACACCTACGGAGCGGTTCAGCCGGGTCAGAGCGTCCACTCGGTCGACCATGCCCTTGCCGGCACGAAGCGCCCGCCACAGCTCGTCCAGGACCACGACGTAGTTCCGTCGGGGTTCCAGACCGGCGTCCGCGAGAGCGTTGGCAACGTTGACCGTGCCAAAACCGTAGGACCAGCAGGCAAGCAGGATGGCGGCCTGCAGGTCTGTTTCGGTCTCGTCAATGCTGGAGACGTCGAAGACCACGGCACGGTCTCGCTTCATTGGCTGGCTGGTCTGGCGGGAGAAGATTTCCCCCAGCTTCCCGCCACCGGTCAACCCGAGCAGGGTTGCCTCAAGTGCCCGTGTTTCCTGCAGGTAGATGTTCATGTCGCCACGGTCCAGGGCGACCTGTCGCAGCTCGTCAGGAGCGGAGACAATCACCTCCAAAAGGTCCTTCAGTACCGGGATACCGTCAAAGCGGTCATCGAGGACCCGCAGTGCGCGGTCCAGGATCGTTTGTTCCTGGTCGGTGGGCGGGTTGCTGCGGCTGATCGTGATCAGTGAAACGACCATGGTCAGGCGGCGGCCGTGTGCGTCGGCACGGACGCGTGCTGCGTCTTCAGGGTGGCCGTTGTCTTCAAGGAGCTGGGCGGCTTCAACAGCCTGGCCCGGGTCGAGGATGTTCAGGTACCCGACACCGCGACCGAGCCGGATGACCTGCCCGCCGAGGGCCCGGACGGCTTTGACGTGCTCGCCCTTGAGATCACCGAGGATCAGAGGGTGAACACCTTGTGCGGATAGCCCGATGAACATCCGACGCACCACGGTGGACTTCCCCAACCCGGGCTTGCCCAGGATGAAGGCCGAGGGGTTGGAAATCAGCCGTGCGCGCTGGAACCAGCTGATCGGGTCGCAGCAGACCGTGGCCTGTGTTTCTTCGTGGCGCCCCAGCGGGACGCCGATCATGGGTGAGGACGCTCCGGAGGAGAACGGCCATAGTCCGCAGACCTGAACCGTCGTTCCCCGGTACTGCTTCACGGTAGGGACGAGCTGGGCCATGCCCCCGCCACGACCCGGCCAGCCACGGGCACCAGGACCGGTAGGGCGGGGCTGCTTTTCAGCCTTCTTCGGCGTGGCCTTGGCCTGAGTAGTGCTGTGCTTTGAGGAACGGGTGAAGAGTTTCGGGAGGGCCATTACAGTGCATCCTTAATCTCGGACGGGACCATGCTGTGCTCGGGCAGCACCAGGCCCAGAGGCAGGGACGCGGCAAACACCGTGTCTTGTGACCCGTAAGCGGGACGCAGCAACAGCCTGGCGCTACCGGAACTCTGTTCCACAGCAGCCACAGCGTCGGGAAGGCGTTCCCGGTCGGTCACGGTGGCCGTGACGACCACGCCGAAGTTCACCAACCCGGCACCTTGGGCTTCTTCCTGCGCGGTCTGTTGCGCTGACCGGGCATCCACCAAGGCACGGGCTGATGGCCGGTTTCCGGAAGTGATACGGACGTTGGCGTTGTTCTGATCCTGCTCAACCACGGCAGCGGCGCGGGCCGAATCCATCGGACGGTACAGCACCGAGACACGTTTGCGGTCAACGTCCCCGTGCGGGGCCAGCAACCGGGCCAGGACCGAAGAATTCACCGATCCACGCGGGGCACCGGTCATGGTCCAAGAGACTGAGAAGGCGCTGTCGTGCCGGTAGTTCTCCCAGTTGGACTGGTGCGCGGTAGGGCCAACCTCGCCCCAGGTCAGCGAGACAGGGGAACCGGCCGCATGGGCTTCATCAATGATCAGCGCTGCGGGAGGATCGTAGGCGATCCTTACGACCTCGCAGAGCTCCTGCGCTGTCGTCGGACGGGCGATGCCGGCGCCGGTGGACTGCAGCCGTGCCGAAAGGCCAGGGATCCGGGAGGCCAGGTCACGGGCGACTTCTTCCGGCGTCCGCTTCTTCGCACCTGTTCGGATCGCGGCGTTGAAGGTCAACGACACCCAGGCGCGGACCGTGGCCGATCCTTCCGGGTAGGTGGCCACAACCTCGTTGAGCATTTCCTGGGCGAACGCGGGTGCTTCCGGGTCGATGTTCATCAGTACTTCGTTGCGCAGCCGGTACCCCGAGTCCGGGGCGGTCTCGATCGTGACAGCTGCGGCGTCCAGCCCGGCCTCGTCGGCCAGTCCGGCGAGCCAGCCGCCCCAGTTAGCGACCCACGCATCGACTTGCTCAGGGTCAACCAGGGAGGCCCCGTCAGGTTCGGTGGAGAAGATCACGGTGAAGTGGTTCGTGGTGGGCACGTGCAGCAGTGCGAACGGGCGCTTATAGGAATCAGTGAACTCGTACAGAGTCGACTTCGCGGCCAACCCGGGGAGCTGGTACATGCCCCACGGCGTTACGCCGAGCGGACCCGAACGGTAGAGATTCGTCCCCGAGGAACGGGAGATCTTGAAAGCCAAACGAGTGCCGGCACGGTCAACAACGGACTGGCCATGCTTGTCCTTGACTGTCAGCAACAGCAAGCTGAGACCGGCAAAGGCAAGAACGCCCAGGCCGACGAACAGGCCCCAAATAGCGAAGCTGATAATGCCCGCCAACAACCCGCCAAAGAAGATGACTGTACTGAGCGCGCTGAGGTTGGCCAGCCCGGCTGAGCGCGGTACGCGCCAGTTGCCGTAGGACGGTTCTTTGTATTCGGTGTTAATTGCTGCCACTGGGGCCCTCCCCGGTTGAATCCTGCGCGGTCTTTTCGATTGCCTGTGACGTCGCGGACGCCACCTTTGCTCCTGTAGCTACAGCCACACCAGCCGGGCCAGCTGCCGCTGCTCCCCCACTGGCTGCGGCCGTCCCTGCACTGGCACCAGTTGCCGCTCCTGCGGATCCAGCGGTTCCTGCCGTGCCTGCCTTGGCTGCTCCAGCAGTTCCAGCAGCTCCGCCCGGTCCCGTAGCACCCGGGGTAGGTTGCCCTCCCCCTCCTCGTGGGCCGGATGTTCCATCGCTGCCCTTGGGCGAGCTGCCGGTTTGCGTGCTCTGGGTGTTCGATGTGCTTGTTGACGATGAAGGGGTTGGGGACGCGTTGCCCCTGCCACTGCCCCCGCGTCCAAGGGAGACGGCCCCTGTGGCAATGGCACCGACGGCTGCTCCCGCACCGGCACCTCCGCCGGAGGCTACGGCCCCGACCATGGGAGTAACGAATCGCATCAAAGCAGGCAGCGCGAACAACGCCACGACCATCAACGTGAAACCAGTGATGGAGCCGATCAAGGCGTCCTGGCCCTTGCCGCCCATGAGCAGGAATGCGACGGAGTAGACGATGGCTGCGGCTGGTTTGTAGAGGATGAAAGCGATGGTCCAGCCCACTGCTTTCTGGAACCACTGCCTTCCCATCTCCGTATTCGTGAACGCGGCTGTGGTCGGAAGAATGCCCGCCAGAATCACCAACATGCCACTGCGAACGACCATCAGCACGATCTGCACGAGAGACGCGAGCAGGCCGATGAGACCCAGAACGATCAGGATGAAAACCCCGACACCTGTCTGATTCGTCAAGATCAACAGCTGCATCGACTCGGCAAAGCCCTTGCCGTCCGTGGAACGGTTGATGATCGCGGCAGAAAAGGCATCCGCCGCGATCACCAGGATCGAAATCACTCCTAGGCCCAGGCCGGATACCAAGGTGAGCGTGACCAAGGAACGGAGCAGGTCCTTTAGGGGTGCTCCGCGCTGCTCCCAAATCAGCCTGATACCGCCGAGGATGACGGCCAGGACTGCCAGAGCCAACGTCCATGGCATCAACTCGCTGTTGACCATTGAAACAACAGGACTGGCTGTAGAGCCATCTTGGCTGGTCAGGTTCACCGTTGGAGTTGAAACCCAGAAGGTGGACAGAGTTGTGACCATCTGGCTCATGCCCTCAAGGATGGCTTTGGCCATGTTGCCCATGGCGTCATCAGTGAGACCGGAGATCCAATCTCCAACCGGGTTCCATACCGGCCTCATGCGCCGCTCCAAGGGATGAATCCTGAAAGATCGCGGATCTGGCGCGGTTCTTCCAGGGGTGCACCGTTGTCAGCGACGACGCCCTTCCAGTCCCCGTCCTGCCAGAGAAGGGTTGTACGGACGGATGCAAGAGCGCCGGTGTCAGCTTTGAAAGCGAGCTCTACCACCGCTTGGTTCGCTGTGTATGAAACGTTGAACCCCGCAATCTGAACCTTTACGTTTGTCGGCGGCGCGGCCGTTTGCGAAGCCTTCATGCCTGCGTCTCGGCCAGGACCTTTAGCTGCGAGCTGGTAAGCAATGGCACGTTCTTTTGAGGGATCGCTGCCAAGGGCCCAGAGGTTCACTGCGGCGTATAGCGCCCCTTGCGGAGAGTGGGCGAAGCAAGACCTTATGCCTTGGTCATCGGTCTTGCCCGGGCCGACTTTGGGATCTGTCGGGGCCGCCATAGTTCCAACGAGTTCCCACTTGCTCGCCGGAGCCTTCCCCAATGCCGTTTCGGCGGACGCTGGCAGTCCGCAGACACTCTTGCCGGACACGGCGGATGCGCTGGGTTCAGCTGTGGCGGCACTGCTGGATTCTGCCGGGGCTGGTTGGGCGTTTCCTTGTCCTTTGGGGAGCAAGAAGATGACGACGGCTGCTGCGATCAGCGCGACCACCAGCGCGGCAGCAATGATGAAACCGGGTTTGGTGAACGGATTGCTTTCGGTGGTGCTCTCTGTTGACTGGCTCAAGGTGAACCTCCCGTTGTTGGTGCTGGCTTAGACGAAGGCGCGGACGATGCCTGCGGCACCGGTGATGATGATGCAGCCGAGCAGGACCCAGCCAAGCTTGGCCAGGGACTGGCCGCCTTCGCCGCGCTGGAGCTGGATGACCATGGTGATTCCGACGATGATGACGCCGAGAACACCTAGGACGAGGCCGATACCGGAGGCCCAGTTCAGGACGGTGAGCAGTCCGCCGGCTTCTGCGGGTACGACCGGCGTGGGGTTCGGGATGGTGCTGGTGGTTATTGCGGTGATCGAGTTCATGATGAGTGACCTTTCAGTGGTTGGTGCTTGGGTTGGTTTCGGTAACCAGGGCGGTTACGTCGGTGATGAAGCGTTGGTATTCGCGGGCCGTTGGTGTGGTGGTGGAGTCTCCGTGCCGCCATGCCTCGACCCAGGGAAGGGTCCAGAGACGGGGCGCTCCCCCGCCGACGATGGCCGCGAAGTCGCGGAGCGCTTTGGGTGTCTTTCCAGGTGCGTCCGCGAGGACGGCGAGACCGAGCAGCTCCACAGCAGGTGCGGCTCCTGATGCCCATTGAGTAAGGGCGCTTTGAGCTGTGGTGAGGCCGCGCATGTCGGCGCGGCAGACCAGCAGCACGCGGGGCTTGCTGCCGTTCTGCAGGACAGGCCAGCAGTGCCCGGCGGGGCGTGCACCGTTGAATAGGTCCGCTGTGCGGCTCTCACCGGCTCCGCCATGGCTGCCGACGACCCAAAGGGCGGCGGTGCCGGTGATGGTGCGGTTTGCCAGACGATCTGCGGTGTCGGGTTCGACCATGCCCTTGAGCGGTGTGCTGATCACGGCAGCCGGCGGGATGTGCACGTCAGGTGTTTCTTCTTCGATGCGCTCGGCCGGGCTGGTGACCCAGGGGTTCAGGGACAGTTGCATGGTTCCTCCTTCCTGCCGTTCGGTAGTGACTGTTTAGAAGCCTTTGGCGACGGCGGCCGCTGCGGTCAGCCATGCCCGTTGGGTTGCGGGCTGGAGGGCTTCGTAGCGGATGGGGCCGTTGACCAGGGCCGGATCGTAGGGAACTCGGACGACTGTCCGGACGAACGGCTCAAATCCGTCAGCGATCCGTTGGGCTTCGGCCTTTGCCCGCTTGAGGGCGTCTCCGGTCATGCTGCGCTTGGCATCGGTCGATTCAGAGACGATGACGACGGCGTTCCGGGCCAGCTCAGCGTCGTGGCCGCCACGGGATTCCAGAGTCTGCAGTGTCAGTCTGGCGGCCTCGGCCCGGTCTTCTATGGCGGTGACGGGAACGACGAGCTGGTTGGTGTGGTCGATCATCCGACGCCAGTTGGCAGCCCGGGCGGTGTTACCGGAGTCCATGACGACCAGCCGGTAGTAGCGGGTCAGGACCTGGTGGGCGATGTCGACTTCCTCGGCGGTTACTTCGTGGTCGCCTTCTTCGTTCTCATCCGAGCGCAGCACGTCGAACTTGTCAGCGGTCTGGTGGTGCACGAACTTAGCGATTTCCGCTGCGTTGGTGGATGGGGAGAGAAGTTCCGTGGAGGAATCGATCAGGTCCAGGACGCTGCGGTTGTGCGCGCCCTTTTCCGTGCGCCAGCCCAGGGTGCCTTGGGATTCGTTGTTGTCCCAGGCGACGGTGGCCGCGCCGCTGTAGCGGGCAAGGATGGCAGAGAGCATCACGACAGTGGGTGTCTTGTTTGCCCCGCCCTTGCGGTTGACCACGGCGATGGTCCGGGGCCCGGGCCAGTGCTGGCTCACGGTGCGGATATCTTCGCGTTCGGCCAGTTCCTCGGGCGAGGGGTTCATGCGGAACCCGAGGCGGGTCAGTGTCCCCCGCCAGCCCTGTGTGGCTGGCTCCAGGACCGGAGCGCTGACCAGGAACGAGGTTTCCTTCAAGCTGCGCCGTGTTGCCGGTTCTTCAGGACCGGTCACAGCGGCCTGCGGTTCTTCTGCATCGATAGTCCGCTGCGTGGTTGAGCTGCCATGCCCAGAGCTGACCGGGACATCCGTCGTTACATCGGCTTCTACGGGCGTGGGCGGCCACGGCCGGCGGTCCACTGCCGCTGCCGTAGCTTCGACGGTGGCGGGCTGCGCGGGAGCAGGCATCGGTTCCGGGGCCGTTACGGGGACTGTTTCAATGACGGCCGGTGCTACGGTCTCGGGCGTGGTCGCCGGGGCCTGCGCACGGCGGCGTGCCGGGCGGGGCTCATAGGAGACGGATTCGATCTTGTTGTCCGGGTGCACGATCAGTTCGCCGTGTCCTTCGGGGTCCTCGATCTGGACCCGTACCGGGCGCCGCAGCGTCTGTGCTTCGCCCACGACGAGGGCGAGGGCGTTGTTCCGGAGGTCCTGGAGGGAATCCCCGTCGGGGACGACGCGGGAGTTACCGGCAACGACGACTTCGGCGGTTCCGTTGTCGCGGACGATGGCCTTGATGTGGGGAAAGGCCAGGACCTCAGTTGATGCAGTACTCATGAACTTTCTTCCTTTACGTGTGGGTGAGGTGAAGAGGGGTTAGGCGTTTAGGACGCTGGTGGTGTCAGCCGGTTGACCTTCCACGGCGCGTCCTTGCCCGTGCGGAGCAGCTGCAATGTGTAGGTCCCGGCGTTGGTCGGGACAGTGGCGATGACGCCATAGCCGTTGGATTCATCGACGGTCAGTTTGGCCGGGCCGGTGACGCGGCTGGCTGGGATGTTCGCCGGGTCCACCGCTGAGTAGTCGGCGGTGGCCTGCGGGGTGAGCCAGCGGGCAAGATCATTGGCCCACTGTTGTTCCTCGGCCTTCGGGCGGGCGAAGTCGGCCATGGTCTTCTGTGCGACGTCCACGGCCTGATCCTTGCTGGCCTGATCCCAAGAGATGCCAATAGTGGGAGGGACGGTCCCGCCCGGTGCCTGTGGGCCGCTGTCGACGCTCAGCGAGACCGGAGCTGAGGGCGTGGCCGTTGTCTCCGTTGGTGCCGGTGTGGTGTTCGACGCCGGTGCGCATCCGGCGCACAGCAGAGCTACCGCTGCAATGAGGGCCAGGGGCTTTTTCACTTCTTCTCCTCTTGGTTGGGCAGGTACAGGAACGCGGAGGGAACGCTGCTTTTGACGGTCCGGGTGTAGTAGTTGTGGTCATCCGGGGGCGGGTTGCCGTTGTAGCCCTCTTCGAGGTAGGTCCCGTCGTCTTTGACTTCCTTGACCACGGCCACGTGGCCGTATTGTGGGTCCGCTCCCCCGGTGCCCGGTGAGTACCAGACCACTGCACCGACGCGGGGCGTCTTGCCGGAGGGCCAGCCCTTGGCGTCCCAGCCGGCCTTCCACGTCAGGGCCGAGCCGAGGCCCTGCCCGTCCGGGCGGAAGTTGCCGTTGAGGAACTTGAACGGTGCGCTGGTCGAACCCATCTGCTGGTTGACCCGCCAGAGGACGAAGTCGACGCATTCGCGGTAGAACATGCCCAAAGGTGATGCAGCGGAGCCTGTCCCGACCTGCATCCAGGTTGGAGAGTCTTTCCAGGGGTAGTCATCCCCGGCGCCGGACTTGCCCGGGATCCCGCAGTCGCCGCCTTCGACCGAGAACTTGCCGTCCGAGAGCGTCTGGACGATCTTCACGGCCTCGGGCCAGTACTTCTGGTAGTGGTACGGGTCGGCGTTGCGCTGGACCTTGTTCCCGGCGATGGTCGGTTCCAACTGCTCCCAGCCCGGGACGGCCTGCAGTGCCTTGATGAAGTTCGTGGCACTGATGGTCGGGTCCATGCGGTCCGTGTAGGAGCCCCAAGCGCCGTTGTCGCGCTGCTGGAACAAACCACGGGAATCCGGGCCTGGACCGTCACCGTAGTCCAGCACGCGCAGACCTGACTCCCCCAGGGCCACCATGATGCTGATGGTCTGGCCCTTCACGGAGAGGTTCAACGCTTTACCTGCTCCCATGACGGCAGCGGCGTTCTTCATCTGCTCTGCGGAGTACCCATCGACTTTCGTGTTTCCGTCCACGACAACGGATACCGGGCCGCAGTCAGCTGCAGCGGGTTTCGCCGGTGCCAGCAGCAGGACGAATGAGAAGATCAGCCCAAAGAACAGGCTGGGGATGGCGACAAGGGCCACGAGGCCCAGAGACTTACGCTGCATCATGAGGTGGCACCAGCAGCTTCGAACAACCAAGAACGGACGCTCTCACGTCCGACCGTGACGCTGGTACGCAAATATGCGTTCCTCGGCCCCTTCGTGCCAAACGGCAGCATGTTCTTCAAAACTGTCCCTCCCCAATGGGCAATCATTTCTACAGCTACCAGATCCGCCTGACAGGAATAGAACTTCCGCCTAGATAATCCAGACGATTTACTAACCCCTATTGTCCACGGAACCCCGCAACATTGCTTGTCATACGTTCTCAAGTGAGACGCGTGACCTTCTCTCGCAAGTCTAACATTAAATGTTAGTGTATTATCCAGTTGTGATGAGATACGGCAAGATAATCAAGTGCCCCGATACGCAAAGCCCGTCACCTCCGTCCAGCCTCAGGCTGAAGCGGCCATGAAGGCTTTCGGGATGAACCAGGTGCGTGCCGCCATTGTTCGACACCTTGCTCTGAACCCGGACGGAGTGACGTCAGGGCAAATCACGCGTGAGCTTTCCGCGACATACCAAACCATCTTTCGGCACCTCCAAGACTTGGAAGAGCAGGGGATCGTCGCCTCGGACGCCGGGGAACACCGGCATGGACAGCGAGTCATCTACACCTTGAACAAGGCCGCTCGCGACAAGGCTTTGGCCGACTACGCGGAGTACCTGGACGGCAAATAGGGCCTGCGCTTCGAGATCCGGAAGCCATCGAAGATGCCGGTGCCGTTACGGCCGGCTCTCCTACGGGTCAACGGCGTCTCCGGGGGTACGCGAGGCTGACATTGATGCTGTGGAGTTCAAGATGCTTCCTGCCTATGTCAACGATTTTCGCGATAGATGAGCGCCCGCAGTTCATAACAAGCCTTGTCAAAAAGCAATACCTCCTAGTTTCACTAAGCACGTTACATGCCTGTAGTGAACATGTGCAACGCCTGTAGTGAGCATGATCTAGGCCTTCATCGGCCAGAGAGGGGCGTTACGATGTCTGGGTTCCATTTCCCCCTCGATCGGCCCTGGAGGACGAAGACCTGATGCTGACGAAACGGCGCTTCCTGACCTGTGCGGCGCTCCTTGTGCCGGCTGCAGGGCTATCCGGATTCGCTGTCGTCATGGCGCGGAAAATCGTCAAGCGAGGCCCAAAGGATTACCGCCGGGCAGAGATGGAGGACGGCGGACGTCGCATCCGAATTGCCTTGGACGACTACACCAAGGCGCCGGGCGACTTCGGCGTGTTCGACCCCACGACAGCTAAATACGCGCGAGTCGGTCAGGTCACCCTGATCGACGAGGAACAAAAATTCGTAGAAAGACTGCTCCACCAGTCAAGCTCTACGCCTGGCGGTCTGGGCCCAATCGTCGATTGGACCCCGGACGTGTTCTTCGAACCCGCTGCTGTCCGCGAACACTTTCAAGAGGTGTATATCCCCACCGAGTACGGTGCGGCGCCGGCATGGCTATTCGAAGCCACAAATACGGACGTATGGGTGATCCATATCCATGGCAGCTGGACGGACCGCTCGATCATGTTCCGAGACGTCCACGCGTTCAGCTCCTTAGGATTCACATCTCTGGTTCCCACATTTCGCAGCGACGCCGAGGTCAGCCCGCAACAGGCAGACTCGAGTCACCTGGGGCAAACAGAATGGCGTGACGTGGACAGCGCCGTGTCCTATGCCGTCGCTCACGGAGCCAAGCGCATCATCCTCTCCGGCTGGTCAATGGGCGGGACCATGGCCCTGCTCACAGCCGAGCGCAGCGCCCACCGGGACAGGATCATCGGGCTGGTCCTGGTAGGTCCCGTCACCAGCTGGCGGAAAGCCATTTCAGCAGGAGCCGTGCAGGCCCGGGTGCCGGCGGTTGGGGCAGACCTTGTTATGCGCCTGTTGGGTACCCGTGTGTTCGCGAGAATGCTCGGGCTGGAGGAACCGATTGATTTCGATGCCCTCGACTGGGTAGAGGTAGCCAACAGGGTGGATGTCCCGACCTTGGTCTTGCACTCGACCGCTGATCAAGAGGTTCCTTGGGAGATCTCGGCCGCGTTCCAACGCGCGAATCCGGCCACCGTCACTTTGATAGCACTACCTGAGGCCCACCACACCCAGGAGTGGAACGCCTCGCCTTCTACCTTCACCAACGAACTGACCAGTTGGGTCAGCAAGACGATCTTGACCGAACAGAGCTAGGTCCGAGCGTCCAGCTTGGCTTCGATTTGGCTGATCCTGCCTTGGACAGAGTCCGGGAAGTCCATCAAGTTCACCCGCTCGTAGTTGTGCAGAACTATGAGGCTTTTATAGACGCCGTTTTCGAGCGTTTCGTTGAAGAGGTCCCAGGCCGGACTGACTCTTGACCGATCGGCATGGATCCGCATCCTCAACGCGGTCAGCCACAGGGCATCGATCATCCAGAGACGCAATCTGGGCAGCTGCTTCGACAGGAAGAGAATCAGCCATCCCGCGGCGGTCACTGAAAGGCCTACATAGAAAAGGCGGTCAAACCAGGCACCGATGTCCCGGGCGAGGGCGTCCCAGGGCGAGAAGTAGAACAGCACCACGTAGGTGATGTGGCACGAAACGGCGATCGCAACCACCAGCAGGCCCGCTGAGAATGTGGCATAGAGTCCCCTGGCTTTGTGCCGAAGCATGTAGATGATCCTGAGGACGGTGAATAACAGCGCGAGCATGTATATGCCGCTGTACACGGCGGTAGCGAGCTGGTCCATGCGGGTATCGATGAAGTCAGCGGCCGTTGGAGTTTTGTCCTGAATCAGGGTGAAGCTGGCGATCATGATGGGAATGCTCAGCAGCGGCGCGTAGTAGGTCCATCTGACTATGGGTACGTTCGCCAGGCGCCGCACGCTGTCGTTGAAGAAGAAGATTGCCAGGAGCGCGAAGACGGCCTGGAGCAGGTTCGTCACGTTGATGCCACCGAGGTAGCGGTCAATATCCTCGAGCGGTGTGACCGTTCCCAAGACATAGAGTGCCGCGAGCCCGAAGATCGATGCCACCCACGATGCCCTGGACTCCGGGACTTTGACCACCGAGGGGATCCGAAGGAGGCACAGGGCGCTCAGGAGCGCAAAGAGCAACAGTTTCATGGTTTATCAGAGGAAAGGATCAAGATCGGACGAGCTGCGTGAACGCGTCTTCTTCGACATTTCGAATGCGAAGTCCTCCACCCACCGCTCGACGGGGTGATTCGGAACGGACCGGCAGGTGATGCTAATGGCGTCCGCGGTTTCCCTCAGCATCTCTCCGGAAAGATCCGGCAGGGCAAGGGCTATCTGAAGGCTCTCCAGGTAGATGTGTCCGAGCTCGTGATAGATGCAGTGGACCTTGTACTGCTGGGACTTCTGCGGGGGGAAATAGACGTTGATGCGATCTTCAAATTCGGCCTTGAATGCCGTCAGGGAACCCCAGGACTCGTTGTACTCGATCAGGTTGATCGGCTTCTTGCAGATCATGGTCAGGCGTTCGACGACTTCCTTCATCGACGTCGCGCCGTCACCGCACAGCTCCCGAACCTTGTCCTGTACAGGTGGGAGATTCATTCATCCTCACCGTTCATCGACGAGTCGATAATCCTGGTGATCATCCGCAGGGTTTCCGGCGACGTCGCGCCCAAGTTTCTCGCGGCAAAGTTCTTCACCTTGAGCTTGCGCATCTGCACAAGGAACTCCATCCGCGCTTCCACCTCGGGAGGAGTCTCACTGTTGAGATCAACGAGGTAGCTGGCCGGAACGGCAAAAACTAACTCTGCGATTCCCTTCAGAAGTTCCTGATCGGTCACCAGGCTGCCACTGCCATTGATCAAATATGACCACCGTGTCCGCGACAGATGGATCCCGTTGGCAGAAAGTGCTTCCTCCACGTGATTGTACGTAAGCGCCGCGTTGTTGTCGGACTCCCAGATATCCACCAGGATGCCCATGCGATCTGCCAGGCGCTCCTTCTTCTGCTGTTGCGTAAGGAACACGCTACGACCCCTATTTGCCATCTCTAAGCTCCTTCAGCCAAAGGTCAGCTGCTTATGATGCGACCGCTGTAGAGCAGGCGGACAGCCGACACAAAACTTTACCTGATGTCATTCATAGCGTATAGGCCACGAGTAATAACTGAGTTGTGCATGTGCGAAGCACGTCTGTAGGCTGTCTCATACTTGATTTCTTGGGGGATTCAAGTTGATGCCGCCGGAACCCGTACGGGAACCTACAGGTTCACTGAAAACCGGGTTTCGGCGGACGCTTGTCGTTGGAACGAAAGGATGGCGTGGCTTGAATTCAAGAGACGGCCGCCGCGGGCACCTCAACATTGTTTTCATGGAGCCCAACCCAGACATGTTTTCTTGCCCGCCCCGACTGGCTGGCCGCCGAGCCTATGTGCGTGAATAGACGGACCGCACCTTCACGCGCAGCAAGGCTGAAGCCGGCCAATCAGCTTCATAAGCAGTGGGCGGCGACACGCAGGGCCGTTTTCTGTAAACAAATCCCCCGATCAGACTCGGCGCGGTGCTAGGTTCGTTTCAGTCGATAGCTGTAAACAGAAGTTCAATCGACTGCACGTGGCACCAACGATGAACCAGCTACAACCCCTGGTTGTGCGAGATTCAAAGGACCTGACAATGAGCGCAGTAATCAATCGTGGAGGCGGTCGGCCCAGCAAGGGCCTCCGCAAATACATTGGCTTCCGCACGCCGGCCAAGACCGCGGAGGACGTTCACATGATCGCCGCCGCTAAAGGCATGACTGTCACCGACTATGTTGCCTCTGCAGTCGACCGGTCCTTGCGCGAAGATTTGGCTTTGCTGGGTCAGTTCACTCAGCAGGATGAACTCCCGATCCGTATGGCCTCGTAGATACAAGGAAGGCCCGCCATTAGCGGGCCTTCGAAGCTGAAGAATCACGATCCGGATAGCTTGCCGGCAGACAGATCGTAAATCGTATGGAAGTCCTTAACAGGCCTTCATTTGTGTAACAAACCGATCTGGCAGGATCGGCCCTTCGTCATTCCCTGAACAGGAACAAAATCATCGTACAACAGCACGCTCCCGTGCTGCCAGCAGCCGACGCTACTGGCGTGTCTCAGGAGCCATCCCAGACCTCCAACGCCGCTCAGGCGTGGGCTGCGTTGACGCCTCTTCTCGCAGGTCAACCCCGCATCCGCCTCTCCCGGGACGGGGGAAAGACCTATCCCCAGAAGCATGAACGCGCTCTGACTGAGACCCTCCCCACTTTTCCTGCCGCCGTCCGGATCTTCGGCAAAGACGGCAGCTGCTCGGCTATCTTCCTTGACTTCGACTCGTCGATTGCAGGCATCGACTGGGTCGAAGCCGATGTGAAATCACTTCAAACGTGGCTGCACAGCTGTGGGGCTCGGTGGATTGAAGATCGCTCGCCCAATGGAGGACGGCACGTATACATCCCACTGGAAAAACGGATTGCCTTTTCTGAAGCACGCGATGTTGTCGAGGCATTAGGTACCCGATACCGCACATTGGACAAGACCCCGCACCAGAACATGCTTCACGGTTGCATGAGGACCCCAGGGTCACCGCACAAGCGTGGCGGCTACCAGGAACTCGCCATGAGCCTCAGCACGGCCTACGACATTGCGAGACGCCCAAACAAGGAACAAGTATGGGCAACAATTCGCGCAGAGCTAAAGGACGAAGTCGCCGGCGTACGAAGGCTGAGACTCGAGCAGCCACTGTCCGCAGACAACGAAGTTTATGAATTACCACAAATGGCCGGTCGGATGTCCAGGCCGATGCAGCAGATGGCGCTATCAGGTCTCTACGACGCGAACCGGTACGCCTCAGATTCAGAAGCACGTCAGGCAGTCCTGACTGCGGCGGCCGCAGCAGGCATGAAACTCATCGATGTAGAACGGCGAGTCCTCCAGGGCGTTTGGCCCGGACTCGCATCCTTCTATGCCCGCTACCGATCCAGCCACAGGCTTTCCTCCCTGAAGCGAGACTGGAAAAACGCGATCACTTACCTACAAAAAAACCAGATTAACGAGACAAGGAATAACAATGCACGTAGATCCCCCACAAGCCAGCCAAATACACAGCCCCTACTAGGAACCGCACCAACCCCAGATGCCACCAGCGAGCACCGCTACCTGCGGACTTGGGAAAACGCACTCCGTCTAAGAGAGCCTGCTTACGCTAGCTCGCGCACGGGCTTGGCCCGGCGCGTGGTTCTAAGAGCTCTTGGAACAGCCGCTCACATGACCGCTTCTCGCTTCGTTGAGTTCGGTGATCGGTCAATCGCCGTCGCGACAGGTCTGGACCACACAACCGTAGGCTCCCATCTGAGAGCGTTGCGCTCTGAAAAGGATCCTTTGGTGACCTTGGTTGAGCGAGGGCGAGGGACAAAGGGCGATCTATACATGTTGACGATTCCTGAAGATCTTCGGCCTGGCGCCGAAGATCTTCCCTGGCGAAAGGGAAAGATCCATGCGCTCAGACCCGTCTTCAGGGAACTGGGCCTGCCTGCAGCGTTTGTTTACGAAGCACTGGAACGCAGCCCCGGTTTGACCACCACGGAGTTGGTGGGTCAGACAAAGCTGTCCAGGACCGCCGTGAGCGAAAGTCTTGAGACCCTGGCTGCATGGAACATGGTTTCAAGGAATGGCGGAAGATCCTGGACAGTCATCGCTTCGACGTCCCTCCACGAACTTGCTGAATACTTTGGAGTGCTCGAGTCTGTGGCCGGCCAGCTACAGAGGTACCGCATCGAGCGGGTCATATGGCGGGAGTGGCTTTCGAGAAATGTGAATACGGTAGCGGAACTCCTCTCCCCCACTGAAGATTACCCCTGGGAAGCCTATGAAGGACCACCTGACGAATGGACCCTCGCTGATATGGCGTTCACCACAGCGATGTGACCCGGAGCGGGGCGATCACAGGCCTCAGACTACGAGATCGTTAGCAAGCGCAGGCAGAACGCCATTGGTTTGTAAAGGTCGTGTAGCTCCATCTGAGGAGAATTAGCTAGATCGATTCCATCGTTGATGCGCTGCTTGGCGTGACATTCCGGTTTCTGCGCCTATATCGGCCCATGTCAGACCAGAGTCTCGTGCAGCGTTGACAGCCTCGTCCAGACGGGCAGCTGCCCGGTCATAACTGCGAGCCGCCATTTGCAGTGCCCAAGCCTGTACATGTTTCTGCCATTCGCTCAAGATCGATTCTTCTACCGACAGGGGCGGTATAGCTGGTGATCCAATCAGTGCTTTTGCTCGGTATCTCGCCATGTCGGCACTGCCTGCCCCAAGGACGCGCTGCCACCGTCTACCAGTCCAGCCGCATTCGCAGCTACCTTGCCAACCTGCAGCTGCACTTTCCATCACCAGCTCATAGCCTGGCCTGAGCGGGTCTCGTTTGTGTTGGCCAGTGATTCCTTGGACGCTGATCGTCCCGTCATGTTGGTGGCTGGATCCCAGCCGACCATCATTCAAAAGGATCCCAAGTCGTCCGCAGTGGAATCCGTCTCCTAGATCCCATTCCATGCGGCGTCCTATCTGTCAGGTTTTGTTGACGATCCCCCACTCTACGGGTTGCAGGCGCTAGTGGCCTGTGCTGGATATGTAGTGCTGCTATTCGCTCACTCAGGATCTGGGGGACTGAGGCCTCGTGACCTTGAGATGGCACCTAGGAACCCACAAGTAGTTCCGGGCTACAACTAAATAATTATGTCATGACAGAAAGATTGATTGATATATGAGATTCTCTGTCAATCGTCATTGACTCCCCCTGTTCTCGGCCCGCAGGAGTCGGGCATGGGGGGTCAGCAGTTCCGGGACTTTCTGTTGTCTTGATGAGTTGAACTGCTCACTCGCCCAAGAAGCGGCCGCAGACTGACTCCAGCCTCACGACTCTCGGGTCTTGGGCCGGCGGGCCAACCCATGACAAGCATTAAATAATTATGTCATGACAGAAAGATTGTTGGATGTATTGATGGATTGCGGGATGTATTGATTGCTTGATAGATTGATGGCTGGATTGAATGACTGATGTATTGATGGATCTCCATCAATACCCGGCGCGTCTCGGAGGACCGGTATGAAAGTTACGGCTATAGGTAACCGCAAGGGCGGTGTGGGCAAGACGTCTGTGACACTCGGCTTGGCTACCGGCCTGCGTCTAATTGGAAAGCGCGTGTTGGTCATCGATCTCGACCCTCAATCCAATGTAACGGAAGCCCTTGAAGGGGCTGGGGAGTTTGACGTCTTCGATGTGCTGTACGGGGGAGAGGCTGGGACCCTCGGGCAGGCCATCACTCAAAGCACATGGCCGGGCATTGATCTGATCCCGAGTTCTGAGTCCCTGGCGAGACTTGAGTCGGAAGCTCTGCTAACGCCCGAGATGCGACTCAAGACTGCAGCGTACGGAGCTGACGAGCTTCAACAATACGACCACATCCTCATAGATCTTCCACCAGCCCTTGGGCGACTGACGTTGAACGGACTCATTTGGGCTGACCGTGTACTTGCCGTCACTGAACCAGCGGCCTTCTCTGTGAAGGGCGTGACGGAGTTCCTCGACACGGTGAAGAAGGTCAGGTCGCTTCCGCACTTGAATCCCCAGCTGGAATTCCTGGGCATCATCATCAATAAGACGAGTTCACCCCTCACGTCCGAACACTCCTTCCAAATCGGAGAGCTAGAGAGCACCTACGGCACCGACGTAAGAGAGCCTCATCTTCCTCTCCGAACGGCGATGCAGGACTCCGTCAGTACACGCTCGCCGCTCACGAAGCTCGCCGGTCGAGGCGCAGCAATCATGACTGAAAAATTTGTTGCGCATGCGCGCTACTTGGATGGGGTGAACTAATTATGGCCTTGGAGCGCAAATCGTCGATTCGCAAAGCACCAGTCGCCGACGTTGTGGATGTCCTGACTTCTGCGGAGAAACGAACCGAAACAGTGGAACAGGGGGAGGCTTCTCAGGCCACCGTTGGGCAAGGAAACATCCAGACGGAGTCGGCCCACACTGATCTCGAACCAAGGCGTCCTGGCCCTGGACGGCCGAGAGGTAAGCGCCGGATGGAACCCTTCTCATCGAAGATAGAGATTAGTCTTCGAGACGAATTGGACGCCTATTCGACGAAGTACGGAATCACTATTACGGATCTACTTGACGAGGCCTTGCGAGAGAGGCTTCGTCGCTAATAAATCTATCTGGACATAATTATTCTTGCTAGGGCTGAGTTGAAGTCTTCCGCTGGCAATCTGAGCGCAACCGAGCAAAGGTTCCCTGTGACAGGCAATGTATGGGAATCCCCGCTAGCGTGAGCTTCGATGCAGAAGAGGCACCAGGGGGAGTAGTCCATGGCGGGACGCAAGAAGCAGATTGATGGCCAGCTGAGCTTTGAGGCTCTGTGGGCGGCACCGGAGGAGGACCGTGATGAACAAGTACGGCAGGCAGGCACAGGAAGCCTGGAAGACAGCGAGCCCAACTCGCTACAGCAAGATTCAGAACCCGGACGAGTTCTTCACGAACCTGGGGGAACAGGCCCAGGAACAGGTGGACGAGCTGCAGGTCAAGATCGCGGGACCGGACCCGAAAGGGGAGGGGTATCTGGAGAAGGTCGGCCGGTTGAACGCGGCGCGGAACCAGGCCGAGGAGATCGTTCGGTACGACCTGCTGTCGCCGCCGGAGACGGAGGACGAGGACGAGAACGTCAATCCGGAACTGCAGCGGTACCTGAACTCAATGGCGGAAGCGGAAGAGCTGCGCCAGCAACTGTAGCTGGCAAGCAGGACCGTTTCAGGCCCACTTCTCAGGAGGACTTGGCGCCGTCCGGTGCACGGAGTCGTATACGGGCGAACCTTGAAGCCCTTGAGGTACTTCAAACGCTGCAGACCGAGGATCGTCCCGCTACGGCCGCCGAAAAGACTTCGCTTGCACGGTGGGGGAGTTGGGGAGCGCAGGGCGTCTTCCAAATCTTCGATGAAGCCCGCGAGGAATATGCAGGGGACCGCGAGCACTTGCGCGGCCTCCTGACCGAGGCACAGTACGACGCAGCGCGCCGCACGACCATCAACGCCCACTACACCGATGCCGCCTACGTGAAGGCTATGTGGTCAGCGGTGCAGGACCTCGGATTCGACGGGGGCACGGTCCTGGAACCGGGATCCGGCGTTGGAACCTTCATCGGCTTCGCCCCCGAGAACGCAGAGATGACCGGAGTTGAGCTGGACCCCACTACGGCTGCTATCTCCCAAGCCCTCTACCCAGAGGCCACTGTCCGGGCGGAGTCCTTCGCGGACACCAAACTGCCCCCCGGTCATTTTGACCTGGCCATTGGCAACGTGCCCTTCGCCAACGTCACCTTGCACGATCCCCGCCACAACCCCGGGGGGCACTCGATCCATAACCACTTCATCCTCAAGTCCCTGGAACTGACCCGCCCGGGTGGCATGGTGGCTGTGCTGACGTCCAGCTTCACTCTGGACGCCACCAACCCGGCAGCACGCAGGGAAATGAACCAGCTGGCCGACCTCGTGGGTGCTGTCCGTCTTCCCACCGGTTCGCACCGCAGAGCAGCCGGCACCGATGCCATGACTGACTTGCTGATCTTCCGCCGCAGGGAACCCGGGCAGGAACCAGCTTCGACGCTCTGGGAGACCGTGAGCGCCCGCAGGATCGATGGGACCATCACCCGCCTGAACTCCTACTTCGATGAGTATCCCGAGCGTTTGCTGGGGGAGCTGCACGTGGCCCACGGCATGTACGGGGCCGAAACCTTGCAACTGACCACCGATGACCTCACCGCCGTCCCGGACCGCCTGGAAACTGTGCTGGCCGATGTCGTGGCTGAGGCCAAGTCCGCAGGGCTGGTGATCACCGAACGCACTGAAGAGCAGGAACGCCAGCGCGCCGCCTACGTCCCGGCGGCAGCCACGGAATGGGAAGGCCACATCAGCGCCTCCGACAACGGCTTCACCATTGTCGAAAACGGCTCCCACACTGACCTCGCTGTCCCCAAAACCCAAGCCGCTGAACTTCGCGCCCTGCTCGGGCTTAGGGATGCCGGCCGGAAGCTCCTCACCGCAGAAGCCGACAGCCGCGACGACACCGCCGACATCGACACGCTCCGCGACGAGCTGAAGGCCGCGTACACCCAGTACGTCGACAGCTACGGGCCGATCAACCGCTTCACACTCCGGGACACCGGACGAGTGGACGAAGAGACGCAGGAGCCCATCCAGGCCCGCACCACCCCTAGGGCCGTGTCCATCCTCGGCCGTGACCCTTTCGGGCCCTTGGTCAAGGCACTGGAGAACTTCGATGAAGCCACCCAGACCGCTACCCCGGCTGCTCTGCTCTCCAGCCGCCAGGTCCAGCCCCGACGCCCCGTCCTTGGCGTCGATACTGCTGAAGAAGCCCTCACCGTCACCCTAGATACCGTGGGCGAGGTCGATCTGGACTACGCCGCATCTTTGTTGGGTATCAGCCGCGAGGAAGCGCGCGCGGCCATGGGAGAGAA